>CAYYSM010000109.1:0-7568 GCA_964474225.1 uncultured Hyphomicrobiaceae bacterium | reverse complement strand
ACTGGCCTCGGCGATCATCGGCATCAACGGGAACGGCTGATAATAAAGCTCGTCTGAGTGTTCATCATCGTATACAGGCGCGCTGGCGACGATCGCGCGAGCAATGGTGCGCGGTTGTGGCGCTGCAGGAATTTCGTCCGGGAGGCCCGGAGCCAAGGCGGCGCGCAAACTCCCCGCGCCCGTTTCGTTGCCCAGATCGAAGCCGGAGACCACCGGGCCGAGGCTCGCCAGTATCGGGCGCGGCGCGCGCTTGAGTTGCTGTTGCGTGGCCCAGGGCAGCGGTTTGCCCTGTTCGCCTAGCCTGGCAAGCGCTACCTTGAAATCATTGCTGCTCAGCGGGCGGCCATCGGAGGGAACGTGCTTGCTCTCGCCGGATGGGAACAAGAGCGCAAGCTCTTGCCGGGGCAGCCGGGGCCAGTGCCGGACGCGGCCGACATCGAGATGGACAAACGGGATCGCCGACGTGGGATAGTAGCCGACGCCGCCATATTGGCGGATCAACCCGGCGTTGCGCAGCCGCTTGACCGGCACATCCGGGAAATGAACGTCGACCGCGTTTCCGAGCGTGTGCTGGCTCTTGCGGGCCTGACCGCCCTTGGTCCGGCGCAGCATGTTGTTGGTCTTCTGCGAGCGGTAGCCGGAAATGAGGTGGATTGGCTTCTCTGAACCGACTTGCTGGTGCACGTCCCAGAGCAGGTCGATCAGCTCGCGCGATATCTTGATTTTCTCATCCCGGCGCCAGTCGCGCATGATCCAGTCGATTTTTTCGAGCGCCTCGGGGATGTACTCGCCGTCGCGCTTGTAGACGACGTCGATGCGCTCTTTGGTGTTGACGCTGTAGATCTGCATACGGCGTTCTGTCGCGTCCGCGCCAGCGGCCATCGCGAACAGGAATCCCGAAGCGGCGATGAGCGTCAGAGCGATGTTCTGGAAGAGACTGCGAAACGCGCGGAACATTCGGTCCCCGTGGGCAACGCCAGCGCCCGCCGTGTCGGCAAGCCCCTGAATACCCAAACTTTTAACCGTTATTGCTTAACGGGGAGTAATTGCCGCAAATTGCGGGAAAAACATGGCAGACGCAAAATGCCCTTCCGCAGCCACTGCTGCGATCGCTCACCGCGTCCCACTTTGAGACCGGACGCCCGAACCGTTAGCTCGCCTCAAGAGCCTTCAGCACCCGATCATCATGTTTGTAGATGTCCGCGAAGAAGCGGACCCCGCCGTCCTCCGCCACCGCCGCGGTGAAGTAGGTCACATGGACCGGCAGCTTTTGCTCCAGACGGATGGCGCGGTTGTTGCCGCGTTCGATCGCCCGATCGATCGCCTGCTTGCTCCAGCCTTCGGTACGCATGATCGCCGCGGCAAAATCCCGCGGATTGCGCACGCGCATGCAGCCGTGGCTGTAGGCCCGGCGGGAGCGGTTGAACAGATGCTTCGACGGCGTGTCGTGCAGGTAAACCGCATGCTTGTTCGGGAACAGGAACTTGACCTCGCCGAGCGCATTGCCTCGCCACGGCGACTGCCGCAGGCGAACCTTGCTCGGGTCGACGCGGTTCCAGTCCACCTCGTAGGGGTCGACCTGCCGCCGCCCGCGCCACAGCACCTGAAAATTCTGGCGGTTCAGATAGCTCGGGTTGCGCTGGGCGATCGGGATGATCTCGTTCTTGGTGATCGAGTACGGCACGTTCCAGTACGGGTTGAAGACGACAAGCTCCATCTCATCCGAGAAGGAAGGCGTAGCGTGGCGCGGCTTGCCGACCACGATGCGCTCCTCGAACACCGTCTCGCCATCATCGACCAGGCGCACCCTGTATTCCGGCACGTTGACCCGGACATAGCGCTCGCCCAGATCGTTCGGGAACCAGCGCCAGCGCTCCAGATTGACGCGGATGATGTCGATCTTCTCCGCCGGGCTGCGGTTCAGCGCGCGCCGCGTCGCCGGGCCGATCAGGCCGTCGACATGCAAGCCGTTCGTCTTCTGAAATTCGCGGATGGCGGCGACCAGCGTCTCGTCGTAGGTCTCCGGCGTCTCGGCATCCGGCTGATTGAGCCGCTTGCGCACCAGCGGCACATGCGGGTGCGTATCGCCCGGCTCGATCAGGTCGCCGTCGGGGATCTGCACCGGCTCGCGCGCGGCAACCTGGCGCAGCTCGTGGAGGCGCTCCAGCAGGCCGATGAACTGCGGATGGCTGGGGTGGAAGCCCTCCAGATACGCCGACACGTCGACATTTTCCGCCGCCAGCCCGCGCAGCACCTTGAGCGGATCGGGCGCGTCCGGCGTGATGTCGAGATCGCGGCTGATCGCGCGCGGGTCGAGATGACCCGATTTGGCATGACGCGCGTAGGCCAGCACAGAGCGGCTGATGCGATATTCAGCATTCGCCAGCCACTGCGCTTCGCGCCCCTCAGCCGTGGCGAAGGCGTCCGGGTCGGGCAGCGGATAATTCTCCGGGCGAAGATCGAATTGGCCGGCACGCGCCACGACATCCGCCACGGCCGCGGCGCGGTCATTCAGCCCCTGCTCGTTCACCCACAGGAACTCATAGCCGCTCTCGGAATAGAACTCGGCCATCGCGCCGCGTTCGCGCTTCTCAGCCTCGGAATTGTCCTTGAAGCTTTCGCTCAGCCGGCCTTGCAGCTTGAAGGCAGCGGCGTCCATGCGGCTGATCAGCTCTTGCGGCGCGCCCGGCTCCACGGCCTGCGCGGGCATCGCGCCAAAGGCAACCGCCGCTACGGCGATGGCGGAAAACAGACCTCGCAGCATCTCAACCCTCGATTTGCGTGATGCCGCAGGTTAACCGATCGCGCGCGCGGCAGCCAGCACGCTGCGCGCCGACAAGCCGCTTTCGTCGTTTATGTGGCGCGAATGCACGGTTTATGTGCGAAGCGATTCGATCCACTCGCCGAGCCTGGCCGCGCCCTTCTCCATCTCCACGAAACTGCCCGCATAACACAACCGGACATAGCGGTGGCCGCCGTCGGGATCGAAGTCGATTCCCGGCGTGATCGCAACGCCCGCCTCGCTGAGCGCGCGCGCCGCGAAGTCGCGGCTGTCGTTGGTCAGGTGGCTCACGTCGGCGTAGATGTAGAACGCGCCGTCCGCCGGGGCCAATTCGCCAAAGCCTGAATCGCCAAGGACGGAGAGAAGGTGCTGGCGGTTGCGCGCATAGCCCGCCTTGATCTGGTCCAGTTCTTCCGTCGCGTCGAAGGCAGCCGTCGCGGCGATCTGCGAGAGGGTCGGCGCGCAGATATACAGGTTCTGCTGCAGGCGCTCCGCCGCGCGGATCAGCCGTTCGGGCACGACCATCCAGCCAATCCGCCAGCCGGTCATGCAGTAATATTTCGACAGGCTGTTGATGACGATGGCGTCATCGGAGAAACGCAGGGCGGTCTGCGCCTCGATGCTGTGCTCCAGCCCGTGGTAAATCTCGTCGGAGATGAACCACATTCCTCGCGAGCGGCAGTAGTCGATCAGCGTGGCCATGTCCGAGGGGCCGAGCATGGTGCCGGTCGGGTTCGCAGGGCTGGCGACGATGAGACCGTTGAGGCCGTTCGCTCGCGCCGCCGCATCCTCCAGCGCGCGCGGCGTCGGCATCCATTGCTCCGCCGGGCCGGCCTCCACGGCCACCGGGCGCAGACCCAGCGCGCTGGCAATCTGCCGGTAGCAGGGATAGCCCGGCTGCGGCAGCCCCAGCGCGCCGCCCTGGTCGAACAGCATCAGGAAGGCGAGCGAAAAGCCAGCGGAAGACCCGGTCGTGACGATGATCCGCTCGGGCGCGACCTCGACCGCGTGCCGCTCGGCGTAGTAGCGCGCGATCCGCTGGCGCAGCGCAGGCAGGCCCGGCGCATCCGTGTAGCCATGCGCGCCGCTGTCGAGCGCCTGCCTGACCGCCGCGCGCGCCTTCTCCGGCGCCGGGCTGGCAGGCTGGCCGATTTCCATATGGATGATGTACTCGCCCGCGGCGTCGCGCCGGTTCGCCTCAGCCATCACATCCATCGCCACGAACGAGTCGATCTGCGCGCGCCTGGAAACCTGAAGGTCGCTCATCGTATCGCCGCTCCCAACCATTCACTCTTTTGTTACCCAAGCCGTCCGTCACGCTTTCGTCAATGTCGGCATGTTATCCATTCGCTTACACTGCGCGCGGCGCGGAGCGCGTTGACCGGCGTAAACCCGTGCCATAGGCTCTTGCGGACCCGGTGCAGCGCGCAGCCGCAATCCACACAATTCGTTCGAGATGCCCATGTTCGCTTTATTTGGCCGCTTCACGCGATGGTTCGGCACTCGCGACCGCTTCTCCACAGTACGCGCGTCGCGTGGCTCCAGGAGGCGCGCCTCGCCGAAACTCCAGGCCATAGCGATCCTTGCGGCGGCGATGACCTTCGCGGCCAGCGCAACGCCGGCTGCCGCGCAGGGGCTGATCCGCGACGCCGAGATCGAAAATCTCATGCAGGACTACGCCGGGCCGATCCTCAAAGCGGCGGGCCTCGGGTCGCAGAACATCAACATCCATCTCGTCAATTCGCAAAGCTTCAACGCCTTCGTGGTCGACGGCCGCAACATGTTCATTCATGTCGGCGCGATCATGCAGGCCTCGACGCCCAACCAGCTCATCGGCGTCATCGCGCACGAGGCGGGACATATCGCTGGCGGCCACCTCTCACGGCTGCGCACAGTGATGCAGCGCGCCCAGAGCGCCTCGCTGATGCTCCAGTTGCTGAGCATCGCCGCGGCGGTTGGCGGCGTCGCGGCCGGCGCGGGCGGCGATGCGGCACAGGCAGGTCAGGCGCTGGCGCTGGGCAGCCAGACCGCGCTGATGAACACGATCATGGCCTATCGCCGCGCCGAGGAATATTCCGCAGACCAGGCGGCCGTGACCTACCTCAACCGGACGCAGCAGTCGGGCCGCGGCCTGATTGAGGTGATGGAATTCTTCGCCGAGCGGGAACTGGCGGCTGTCGGCGTGATCAACCCATATGCGCGGACGCATCCGATCTCGCGGGACCGGATCCAGCAACTCCGCCAGCTTGTGCGGCAAAGCCCGTATTACGACAGGCGCGACCCCGAGGAATTGCGCAGACGCCATGCCCTAGCGCGCGCCAAGCTCGACGGCTTCATGAACAAGGGCAATCCGCAGGCGGTGTTCAACAAGTATTCCGGGAAGGACGGATTGCCTGCGCGCTACGCCCGCGCCATCGCGCGCAATTTCGCCGCCGGCGTCGATGCGGCCCTTCCGGAGATCAACGCGCTGATCGAAACGCAGCCCAGCAACCCGTATTTCCACGAGCTGAAGGGGCAGTTCCTGCTGGAGAGCGGGCAGGTGGAGCGGGCCATCCCGCCGCTGAAGAAGGCGGCGGACCTGGCGCCGGACGCAGGGCTGATCCGGATCATGCTGGCGCAGGCGCTGCTGGCCGAAGGCGACAAGGACAATCTGAACGCGGCGGTCAACCACCTGCGCAAGGCGCTTGTGACTGAGGACAAATCGGCCAGGGGCTATCGGCAGCTTGCCATCGCCTATGGCCGGCTGGGCCGCATCGCCGATGCCGAGCTTGCCTCCGCACAGGCCTATTTCTATGAAGGCAAGCTGAAACTCGCCAAGGAACAGGCCGAACGCGCCAAAGCCGGCTTCCCGCCGCACTCGGCGTCATGGATCAAGGCCGACGACATTGTGAATTTCGAGCCACCTCAGCGGTAACCGTTTAAAGGTACGATCATCCCGAAAGGTCCGAGCATGAAGAAACTTGTGATTGCGGCCGCCGTTCTGGCCGTTTCGTCCCTGTTTGCGATCGAGCCGCGCGCGGCAACAACCGATCAGTTCAACGACGCGCAGGAAAACGCAATCGAGGAGATCGTCCGCTCCTACCTGCTGGAGAACCCGGAAATCCTCGAAGAAGTGATCGCCGAGCTGCAGAAGAAGCGCGAGGCCGAGGCCGCCGTGGCGCGCCAGGAATACCTGCGCGAGCTTTACAGCGCCGATTCGGAATACAAGCGCTTCAGCATGGGTGAGGGCGACGTCGTTGTCATTGAATTCATGGACTACAACTGCCCCTTCTGCCGCAAGGCCTATAACGTGCTCAACGAAATCGCCGACGAGACCGATATCGAAGTCCGCTTCATCGAGTTCCCGGTCCTCGGGCCCATGTCCACAATGGCCTCGCAGGCCGCGCTCGCTGCGGAGAAGCAGGGCAAATACATCGAATTTCACGACGCGCTGATGCAGCTCACCGATCGCATTAACAGCGAGGAAACCGTCTTCAACGTGGCGGAAGAGGTCGGGCTCGATGTAGAGCAGCTCAAGTCAGACATGCAGGCCCCGGAGATCGCCGAGATGATTGATGAGAACCTGCAGCTCGCCGATGCGCTCGGCGTGCAGGGCACCCCCGCGTTCTTCATCGGCGATACCTCAATCCCCGGCGCGCCGGAGGACCTGCGCGACGAGCTCATCCGGGCGATCGCAGAGGCCCGCGAAGGCTGCGCGGCCTGCTGATCCGGGCGGCCGTCACCCCACGGCGCTTTGCAACGCCTGTAATATTTGCTAGGCAAAGCCGCGCGCCGACGCGAGCCCTCGGCTGTGCGCGCGGCCAGCCATCTCTCCATCCGAGACTGCGATGCCCAAGCCCGTCTTTGTCCTCAACGGCCCGAATCTGAATCTCCTCGGCGAGCGCGAGCCGGAGATTTACGGCCGCGAGACACTGGACGACATCCGCAAGCGGCTTGAGGCGAGCGCGGCCGGCAAGGCTCTCACGCTCGATTTTCGCCAGTCGAACCGCGAGGGCGAGCTGGTCGACTGGATCCAGGAAGCGCGCGCGGCCGCGTCGGGCATCATCATAAATCCGGCAGGCTATGGCCATACATCCATAGCGATCCTTGATGCCCTGTTGGCAGCCGCCAACATTCCTTGCATTGAGGTGCATCTGTCGAACATCTATAGGCGCGAGCCGTTCCGGCGCCGGTCGCTGGTGTCACAGGCGGCGACAGGCGTGATCTGCGGTCTGGGATCGCAGGGCTACGATCTGGCGCTGGAGGCGATGGCGACCCGGCTTAAGGCGACGCCGTGACGGGGAACAGCGAGGCAAATCAAGACCCATGAATGAAAAATCCAAATCTCCGCTGATCGATGAGGACGCCATTCGCGGCCTGGCGGAGGTGCTGAACGACACGGGCCTCAGCGAGATCGAGGTGGAGCAGAAAGGCCTGCGCATCCGCGTGGCGCGCAACGTGACCGCGACAGTCACCGCTCCGGCGCCCGCGCCGGCGCCAGCCCCCGCCGAGACCGCCGTGGCGCAGAAGCCCGCCGCCGATCCCGACGCCGACCTCGCTACGCATCCTGGCGCCGTCACCTCGCCGATGGTCGGCACCGCTTATCGCGCGCCGGAGCCGGGCGCGGCCCCATTTGTCGAGGTCGGCAGCGCCGTTGAGCGCGGCCAGACGCTCATGATCGTCGAAGCGATGAAGACGATGAACCACATCCCCGCCCCGCGCGCCGGGACAGTGAGCGCCATTCTCGTGGAAAACGGCCAACCCGTCGAATATGGCGAGCCGCTGATGATCATCGAATGACGGAGCG
>CAYYSM010000108.1:0-7636 GCA_964474225.1 uncultured Hyphomicrobiaceae bacterium | reverse complement strand
ACGACTACCTTTATTACGTGAAGAACCAGCCGGAGATTTCGGATGCCGAATATGATCGGCTGTTCGCGCGGCTGACAGCCATCGAAGAGCGGTTCCCGGACCTCGTGACGCCGGACAGCCCGACCCGCCGCGTGGGCGCGCCGCCCGCCTCCAGCCACCCGACCGTCGCGCATGTCGCGCCGATGCTCAGCCTCAACGCGGTTCATGAGGCGAGGGAAGTGCGGGACTTCCTCAAATTCATCGGCAAGGAAGTGGGCGATGACGCGCCGCTCGTGCTGGAGCCGAAATTCGACGGGCTGTCCGTCGAACTTGTCTATGAGAACGGCGTTTTTTCGAGCGGCGTCACGCGCGGCGACGGGCAATCGGGCGAGGATATCACCGACAATCTGGCGACCATCGGCGCGCTGCCGCTGCGGCTGCGCAATGCTGACGACGCGCCCGAGCCGCTGGCGGTGCGCGGCGAGGTCTTCCTGCCCAAGGCGGACTTTCAGCAGGCCAACAGGCAGCGGGTGGAGCGCGGCGAGGAGCCCTTCGCCAACCCACGCAACGCGGCGGCGGGCCTCGCGCGGCGGCTGGATTCCGAGGCGGTCGCGAAATACCCGCTCGACATCTACGTCTATGATCTGCTGGTCCCGGACACGGAGAAATGGTCCAGCCACTGGGCGCTGCTGGAGCAGTTCCGCGATTGGGGCTTCCGGACCAATCCGCACAACAGGCGCGTCGCGGGCTTCGATGAGGTCGAGGCGGCCTATAGGGACCTGCTGGAACAGCGCGACGACCTCGACTACGAGATCGACGGCGTGGTCCTCAAGCTCGACGACCTGACCGCCCGCGAGCGGCTCGGCACCCGCGCGCGCAGCCCGCGCTGGGCGGTGGCGTGGAAATTTCCGCCGCGGGAGGAGCAGACGACCATCGCCGACATCGTCGTGCAGGTCGGGCGCACCGGCATCCTGACGCCTGTGGCGCTGCTGGAGCCGGTGGATGTGGGCGGCGTCACCATCTCCCGCGCGACGCTGCACAACGCCGAGGAGGTCGCGCGCAAGGACCTGCGCGTGGGCGACACGGTGCGGATCAAGCGGGCGGGCGACGTGATCCCCGAAGTGGCGGAGCGCGTGCCGCAGCCGGGCGTGGAGCGTGGGCCTGAATTCGAGATGCCGGACACATGCCCCTCCTGCGGCGCCGAAGTCGTCAAGGAAGGCGCCTATACCATCTGCCCGGCCGGCATCGCCTGTCCGGCCCAGCTCAAGGGTCATCTCATCCATTACGTCGCACGCGAGGCAATGGACATCGACGGGTTGGGCGAAAAGACCGCGCAGCAGCTGGTCGAGCGCGGGATGGTCGCGGATCTCGCCGATCTCTACGACCTCTCGCAGGATGATCTGCGCACGCTGGAGGGCTTCGCCGAAACCTCCGCGCGCAACCTCTACACGGCGATCCACGAGACGACAACGCCGCCGCTGGATCGCTTCGTCTATGCGCTTGGAATTCGCCATGTGGGGGCACGCACGGCGCGGCTGCTGGCCCGCGAGCTTGGCACGCTCGATGCGGTTGCCTCCGCCGATGCTGCGCGGCTGCGCGCGATCCCGGACATTGGCCCCGAGGTCGCGCAGAGCGTAGCCGACTTCTTCGACGCCGAGCGCAACCGGAAGGTGCTGGAGCGCATCCGCGCGGCGGGCGTCGAACCGAAAAAGGTCGCCCAGCCCGAGGCGACGCCGCTGGAAGGCAAGACCTTCGTCTTCACCGGCACGCTGCAGCGCTTCACCCGCGAAGAGGCCGAGCGCAAGGTCGAGACGCTCGGCGGCCGCGCGACCTCCAGCGTCAGCAGCAACACCGACTACGTCGTCGCTGGCAGCGACCCCGGCCAGAAGCTCGACGAGGCGCGCGACCTCGGCGTCGAGGTCATCGACGAAGAGGCGTTCATCGAACTGTGCGGGGGCTGATGACAGCCTATGACCACTCTTGGGAACAATCGGTGTGAAGTTGCAGTCGTTGCGACTTGAATGCTGAACATAATGCATTTGCGGACGCTCGCCGCCGGGTTTATCATCTCCTTAAAGTCAGAAATCGACCAGCTAACGGGATGACGTCGTCGGGAAACAGTCAGCGCGCGTTGTATTGGCGCGGACCAGTCCGCTGCGCATTTGGGCGGATGACTGAACCGAATTTCAAACCAAGCAGGGAGAGCAACATGAAAATTGCAGCACTTGCCGCGGCGGCCGCGTTTGGACTGGCGGCGTTCGCTGGGCCGGCTAACGCCGACGAGGTGGATCACTACGAAGCCAAGCCCTCAGAGACGCTGGAACAGGCGGTCGAAAACTTCACCGAATACAACCAGCGGCTTGCCGAAATCATGGCGAAGGATGAGCTGACCGGCGATGACATGGAGCGCATTCACCAGCTGACCTATACGCTGGAAGTCGCGCTGGCGAAGATCAACGAGGAGATGGCCGCGCTGCCGGAGACGCTTGAGCGGTTGCATCTGTCGTCAGAAGCGCACAATCAGGCTGATGCGCGAGGCGCTGGCGAAGTCTATCTGGAAACCGCGCAGACGGTCGTGAAATGAGACTTGCGCCGGTCCGATCAGGGCCGGCATCTCACGCGTGCTCGACCGCGGCAGGTTCAGGCCGTCCAACCCCCAGCTTCTCCGCGCAGCGGCGCAGTTGATCCCGAAACCATGCGTGGCAGGCATCACGCTCCATGCTGAGGTGCCACATCAGGTGGTGCGGTAGCGGCGGCGGGCCGGGATCGGTCGCGGTCCGGCGCAACGGCATGTATTGCATGGCGAGCGCGCCGACGCTTTCGGGCACCAGCGCCACGCCCCGCCGCGCCAGCGCCGCGTGAAGCGCAACGAGCGGCGAGGCCACAGTCTGCAGCCGCATGGGCCGTGACGGCTCCATGGCAGCGCAAAGATGCCGTTCATGCGCGGCGGCGGCAAAGACCAGCGGCTCGCCGGTGCCGCCGGGCGCCTCAGACGGCGCGGCGCTGAACGCCACAAACGGCTCATCAAACAGCCACTTCGCCGAAATATCGTTCGCGCCGGGCGCATCACCCTCAACGATGGCCAGCTCGACCCGTCCGGCCCGCAACCCGTCAACCACGGAAGTCTCGTCCCGCCGCTCCAGCGAGAGGCCCGGCGCGCGCTCTGCCAACGCGGCGCGCACAGCCGGCAGCAGCGTCAACTCCAGATCGCCGCGGCAGGCCAGCGCGAAACTGCGCTGCTGCGCCTTCGGTTCAAACGCGGCCTCGTTGTTGAGCAAGCCCTCCAGCCCCGCGACGATGACATGTACCGTCGGCGCAAGCTGCGTGGCGCGGCTGGTCGGCACAAGCCGCTGACCGGCGCGCACGAACAAGGGATCGCTGAACACCTCCCGCAGCCGCGCCAGCGCATGGCTGACGGCGGACGGGCTGCGCCCCAGACGCTCGGCGGCCCTGGTCACGCTCGCTTCGAGCAGCAGCGCATCGAGAATGACGATGAGGTTGGCGTCGAGTTCGCGCAGATGCATCATGCGGTCCATGTGTCGGAATTGGCGGGCGTCAATTCGTTCAGGACCTCGAAGCCCTCGAACGCCGATCCGCCCACCAGCATCCCGTCGCTGCGGTTGCCCGCCCTGGCGTGGGCTTTGCGGAAGGCGTCCGAGCGCGTCCAGGCCTCGAAAGCGTCGTAGGATTCCCAGACGGTGTGCGTGGAATACAGGCGGTGATCCTCGCGCTCCGGGCCGCGCAGGAAATGAAACGCCACGAAGCCCGGCACGTCGCGGAGGTGGGATTCGCGGCTGAGCCACATCTCTTCGAAGTCCGCCGCGCGTGCCTTGACGACCTTGAACCTGTTCATGGCAATGTACATGGCGTTGTCCTCCTGGCCGGTTTGATGGCGTACTGCGTTACCTCGGCACGGCTTCGGCGCGGCTCTCCCGGTTGGTGTTTCGGCGCCACCAGCGATCAACGAAGCTGGGCGCATAGCGCGGCACGGCGGCGGGCTGGCCAAAGCGGTCCCAATAGGCCAGCCAGACATCGCTCTTGCGCCACAGGCCGATGGCGTAGTGACGCCAGCGCAGCACGCGGTCGAACGCGCGCGCGGCCGTCTTGAGCCGGTCCATGTCGCGCGCCGTCACCATCGCCTCCAGCGCGGCGTCAAGCGCCGGGTCCTTCGCGCCCGCCAGCGCATAGGAACCTTTGCGGTCGGCCAGCGCGCTGCCCCACAGCAGGCTCTCGGCATTGCCGGGCACGGCACGCGGCGACCATTTGAGCACGGCCATGTCGAAGTCGTGATCGAGCGTCCGCCGGGTGCCGGTTGCCGGATCGACGAGCGGGTAGCGTAGCGCGATCCCCAACCGCTTCAGGTTCTGCGCGAACGGCCCGAGAATGCGAATGAGGCTGGGATCGTAGTTCAGCAGGTCGATGCGCAGCGGCGCGCCGGTCGTTTCGTCCACGCGCTGGCCGTCCTGTACCGGGAAGCCGGCCGCGCGCAGCAGCTTGTCGGCCTCGGCAAAGACCTCGCGCCGGGAGGTCAGGCTATCCCGCAGCCCCGGATCGGGCGTCTCGAACAACCCGGCCGGCAGAGCGTCGGCGACAGGCGCCAGCAGGTCGCGCTCGGCCTCAGAGGCCGGACCCCGCGCGGCGAAACCGGTCTCGCCGAAGAAGCTCTCGACGGGCGACATGAGGCCATACATCAGCTTGTCGTTCGTCCAGTCGAACTCGTAAGCGAGGCTGATCGCCTGGCGCACCCGCCGATCGTCGAACGGCGCGCGGCGCAGATTGAACACCAGCGTGGTGATCTCGCCGGCGGTCCGGGTCTCGATGACATCGCGCTTGATCCGGCCACCGCGCAGCGCCGGCCCGTCGTAGCCGCGCGCCCATTTCGCCGCGCTAGTTTCCATACGCAGGTCGAAGTCCCCGGCGCGGAACGCCTCCAGCGCAACGCTGTCATCGCGGTAATAGGCGATGCTGATCCGGTCGAAGTTGTAGCGGCCGCGATTGACCGGCAGATCGGCGGCCCAGTAGCCGGGATCGCGCGCCAGGACCACCGAACTGCCGGCGTCAACCTGCTCAACCCGGTATGGCCCGGAGCCGAGCGGCGGCGTCATCCCATGATCGGACAGATCGCGCTCCGCCCAGAAGTGCTGCGGCTGAATGGGCAGCGTGCCGAGGATGCGCACCATGTCGCGCTTCGCCGCGCCGTTCGTGGCGAAACTGATCTCGTGCGGCCCGGCTACGCTCACGCGGTAATGCCGCAGCGCCTGCTGGTAAAATGGTGGCCCCTGATCGAGCAGGGTGTTGAATGTGAAGGCGACATCTGCGGCCGTCACGGGCTCCCCGTCGCGCCAGCGCGCTTCCGCGCGGAGCGTGAACGTCACGCGCTTACGGTCTTCGCTGACCGCGACCGTCTCGGCCAGCAGCCCATAATAGGCCGCCGGCTCATCCCCGCTGCGCACAAGCAGGGTGTCGAAGACCAGTTCGCGCACCAGCGTCGGCACGCGCCCCGGATAGAGCAGCGGGTTGAGTGAATCAAAGGTGCCGGTCGCGCCGAGCCTGAGCGCGCCACCCTTCGGTGCGCGCGGGTTGGCGTAGTCGAAATGCTGGAAGCCGGAACCGTATTTCAGGGCGTGCACCGGCGAATAGCCGTGCCCCGGTTCCGCCACGCTGGCGGGAGTGCTGGCGAGAAGGAAGGCGGCGGCAGCGCAGCCGCGTAACAGTGCGCGCTTAAGCTGAGGTCCGCCAGGGGGAACATATCTGCGCATTGTCTCAGAGCCTTCGGTCGCAGGGATGTGCGTACTAGCAGCGCGCGGTGGCGGGGATTGCCGGCGCGGCGAGTGGGTTAACAAGAGGGCCGGGGCTGAGCACCATACGGTTCTCGCGCAGGCAGGCGGCGAAGCGCGACGCGCTGGCGATCACCTCGTCAAACGGCTGCGCGCCCAAAAGCGCATAGGCGCAGGCCTTGATGGCCGGGCAGTCGTGCTGGGCCGCGGCGATCATCGACACGGCCAGACATTCGTCATAGGCGAAGCGCTCGCACCCCGCGGGACAGATGCGAATCGGCCGCCGGGCATGGCCGCTCACCGCGCTCACCCAGGACGACAGATCGCGGATGGCGCCGCGCGCCGCCTCCGGCCCAAGCTCGCGCGCGTAAAGGTTCCAGGCGTCTTCCCAGCAGGTCAACTGGCCGTCCTGTTGCCCGGCGAGCCAGCAGCGAAAACCCAGGCCCGTCAGGCGTTCGGGCCCGGTAAGCTCGCGCAGCGGCAGGCGCGTCGATCCAACGGCAGCAGTTCCACGGCCGCGAGCGCGTGTGCGGTTGCGTTTCACCAGCGTCATGGGCGCGCCCCGCATTTGTGGGCGGCGCGGGCCACGGTTACCGGAGCGCCGCGGCGGAGATCGGCTATGCGAAATACGGTCATGGTCTCTCCAATAGCCGGGGGTGAAGGCCCCGATATCGGATGTCGTCACAGACGCCCGAATTCCCGAGCGCTGCGATACGGTATTGACGGAGTCTCACGACGTCAAGTGAAGAATAAGAAATTCATCGCGGCTGCGCTGGAATAGACGTAATTTTGATTTGCTCTAATTTTAATTCCAAGGGCAAGGGTCAGTCATTGCGCGGCACAATTTTGGACTTGTTCTAATTTTAGCTTGGCGCGGCGGCCTGTGAGGCCCCGCTGCCGAGGGGCGGTGCAGTGCCGTCAGATACGCTTAGACCGCTCGCTCGCACGGCTTGCCAATTCCTGACTGCTGCACTTTAGAATTAGAATTATACTGCTTCTAAGCTATTGTTTTTACGTCAATTTCTGTTTGACTCGCATTGACCCCTCGGCTTTGATGCGGCGCGGGCGTTGCCGTTCAGTCTCGATCCGAGACGCGCGATGCCCAGTCCGATCTCCACAACCAAGTCTGATTCCGGGACTTTGACTCCCGATGATTGGAGGAAGAAAAATGCGAAGTGAATACTTTGGGCGCGTCGCTGGTTGCGCCCTTGCGGCCATGGCCATTGCGGTCGGCATGCCGGCGCCGGCCTCGGCCGATGGCGAACTCAACCTCTACTCCTCGCGTCACTACGACACTGACGAGCGGCTCTATTCCAATTTCGAGGAAATGACCGGCATCACGATCAACCGGATCGAAGCCGGCGCCGACGAGTTGATCGCCCGGATGGAGAACGAAGGCGAGAACTCGCCCGCGGATGTCTTTCTGACCGTTGATACCGTGCGCCTGACGCGCGCCAAGGAGATGGGCCTGCTGCAACCGGTCGAGAGCGAGGTGCTGGAGGCCCGCATCCCCGACTACCTGCAGGACGAGGACAACCAGTGGTTCGGCTTCTCCCAGCGCTCGCGGATCCTGTTCTATGACAAGAATGACGTCGAGAACCCGCCGCAGACCTATCAGGCGCTGGCGGATGACCAGTACGAGGGCATGGTCTGCATCCGCTCCTCGACCAACGTCTATACCCAGAACATTGTGGCGGCCCTGATCGCGCATCTCGGCGAAGAGGCCGTGCAGGAGTGGGCGAACGGCGTGGTCGAGAACTTTGCCCGCGATCCGCAGGGCGGTGACACCGACCAGCTTCGCGGCATCGCCTCGGGCGAGTGCGACATCGCCATGTCGAACACCTATTACTTCGCCCGCGCCATCCGCAAGGACGTGGACG
>CAYYSM010000107.1:0-7735 GCA_964474225.1 uncultured Hyphomicrobiaceae bacterium | reverse complement strand
CTTCAGCTCCACCTCGCCGTTAAACTTGGTGTTCATCGGCCCGATCTTGACGTTCACCACCGCCGCCAGCTTGTCCTCGCCGACACGCTCCAGGCTTTCGCAGCCCGGAATGCAGCGCTGAAGAACCGCCGGATCGTTCAGCTTTTCCCAGACCTCCTGGCGCGGTGCTGGCAGCATGTGCGAACCGGACATCTTCATGGCAGCTTCCTCCCTCGGTGAACGCCGGCGCGCGGCGCGGCTGCGGTTCACGCGTCCCGTGCTGGCGTGACGCCTCACCCTGTCAATATCGCGCCTGCGGCATCCTCGGCAACCGTGACCCGCCTCTCCAAAAGTCGCAAAAGCCGGGGGCGGGTTTCGCCGCAACTTCCGGCATGCCAATTTGCTGCGCTTCAGGGAACAACGGCGTTCCTGCGTCGGGCGCGCCGAAGGTCGCTGACGCCACGGGCGTGCAGAACCGGCTGCTCGCGCTGGTCTGATCTGGCTTATTCGGGCGCGGCGCGCGCCTTCTCGCGGATTTTGCGGCCAGCCAGTCCGAGCCGACGGATCGTCGCGACGACCTCATTCACCTCGAACGGCTTCGTGAGGAAGGCCTCCACCCCTTTCGCCGCGTAGGCGGTTTCCGCGCCGCGCATGGCGTTGGCGGTAAGCGCGATAATCGGGATGCGCCGCTTCCAGTCCTTGCGCGCGCGGATGCGGTCGATGGCCTCCAGCCCGGTCATTTCCGGCATCTGGTTGTCCATGATGATCAGGTCGAAGTCGCCCGTCTCGACCGCTTCCAATGCCTGTCGGCCGGTCTCAGCGAGCGTGACCTCGCACTGCAGCGCGTCGAGCATCTCGCTGATGAGCCGCTGGTTGACCGGATGGTCCTCGGCGACAAGAATGTCATAGCCAGCGGGCGAGGGCTCCGCTCCGCCCGTGTCCGGCCCGGAACCCGAACCTGGATCCGGCGCGCTGATGGGCAAGGGCAGTTGGACCGTGAAGGTCGAGCCGGCCCCGGGCGCGCTGCGCACCTCGATCTCGCCATCCATCAGCTCGACCAGCCCCTTGGTGATCGCCAGCCCAAGGCCCGCGCCGCCCGAGATGCTTGGGCTCTGCGCGCGGGTGAATCGGTCGAAGATCGCGTCCAGCTTCTCGGGCGGGATGCCGGGACCGGTGTCGGCGATTTCGAAGACAACGGCGCTGTCTGCCGTGCGCACGGCGAGCGTCACCCCGCCCGCCTCCGTATAGTTGATGCCGTTGCCGATCAGGTTGAACAGAATCTGCCGCACCCGTGCCCGGTCCCCTTCGACCCTTACGTTCTCGGGCAGTGAAACGTCAGCGTGCAGCGTCAGCCCCTTTGCGTCGGCGAGCGGCTTCAGCAGGCCAACCGTCTCCTCCGCCAAGGCCGCGAGATCGAACGCCTCCGGCGTCAGCTCGATGCTGTTGCTGGCGATCCGCGACAGGTCGAGCAGGTCGTTCACGAGCTGCAGCAGGTGCTCGGAGGAGGATCTGATGATCTCGGCGCGCTCGCGCTGTTTCTCCAAAAGCTCATCCATCAGCATAAGCTGGACGAAGCCCATGATGCCGTTGATGGGCGTGCGCAGCTCATGGCTGATGTTGGCGACGAACTCGCTCTTGGCCTTGTCGGCGGCTTCGGCCCTTTCCCTGGCTTCTTGAAGCGCCGCTTCCTGCTGCTTGAAAGCGGTGATGTCCGAGCGGATGCCGATCATCTCGCCCTGTGGCGTGCGCCGCTCCCGCCGCAGCATCCAGCGCCCGTCGGTAAAGCGCACCATCGTCTCGACATCGGTGGCCGACCGGCGCGCTTCGATCTGGCGCTGAACCCATTCTTCGGGGTCTTGCCCTTCAGTGTCGAAATGGCCGCGCTCTACGGCTGTGCGCACGAGGTCCTCGAAGGTAACGCCCGGGACGATCTTGTCGGCGTCCTCCGCGCGCATCTGCTTGTAGGCGCTGTTGGCCATGACCAGCCGGTCATACTCGTCGTAGATGACGAAGCCTTCCGAGATGGCCTCGATCGCCGAGGCGAGGCGGCTTTCGGCCCGCTCTGCGGCTCGCCGGGCGGCCTCCAGCGCCCGCTTCTGCTGGCAGTCAGCCGTCACGTCGCGCTGCACGGCGATGAACTTGTCGATACGGCCTTCCGCATCCCGGACGGGGCAGATGTTCAGGTCGGTCCAGTAGCTTTCGCCGCTCTTGGTGTAATTGAGAAGGGTGCAGCGGACATCCTCACCTGCGCGGAGCGCGGCGGCGATGCGCTTAACGGTGGCCGGGTCGGTCTCTGGTCCCTGCAGCAAATCGCCGGGCCTGCGCCCGCGAAACTCATCCGCGCTGTAGCCGGTCAGCCGCTCCATCGCCTCGTTGACCCAGATCGCCCGGCCTTGCGCGTCGGTAATCACGACGCAGTCGGAGATATGCTCGGCGACCAGCGCAAGCAGCGCATTTTGCTCAGTCTTCTCCGCAAGCGCGACCTGTGCGTCAACGATTGCGGCCTCACGTGCAGCGAGTTCGCTTATGTCGCGGACGATGGCGACGACGCGCTGCTGGCCGTACTCCGTATCGCTGGCGAGCCAGACCCTTATGGGAAACTGCGTGCCGTTGCGGCGCTGGGCCTTGGCGAGCCGCCAGCGGGACATGTTGACCGGACCGCGCAGCGAACCGCGACTGGCGCGCATCAAGGCCGCATGACGCCGGCGAAGCCCCTCCGGCACAAGCATGTTGACGTGCTGGCCAATCAACGAATTGCCCGGCCAGCCGAACATGCGCCGCGCCGCATCGTTGACCCACACAATCCGCCCGCTCCGGTCAGCGACCAGAATTCCGTCAGGGCAAGCCTTCGCGATGCCGTCCCGATGCATGGGGTCTTCCAAACGCGCCATGTTTGTTTCGGGAACAAGTAAATCTGATCGAGACTAATATTTCGTCGCGCGATTTGCTCAAATGGGACAGGCCGCGCTTGGAAAGAATTCTTTCAGAATGTGATCACGCGGGCGGATCGGCGATCCAGCCTTCAAGCGGATCGACATCAGCGGGCGCGCCATAGCCCGCCGTGCGGCGGGTGCACGCCCAGGCCGCCTGAACAGCGCAGAGCAGCGCGTCGAGCGCGTCGCCGCCGGGATCGGCGCAGAGATCGTCTTCGGCGTCCACCGCGAAACCCAGCCGTGCGCGCATTGCCTCACCGGTGAGCCGCGCCAGCATCTCGCGCCGCGCCTCAAGCTGCACTGGCGTCTGCTTGGCGCGGATGTCGGTCTTGTAGCTGCGCCGACCGATCAGCCGCCGCGCCAGTGCGCCGGGATAGACCTCGACAGCGACTCGCTCGGGATCGCCAATCTGCATCTGCGGGATTGTCACGCCCGCGCGGACCAGCCGCGGCGCGCCCTCGAAGAACATCAGCGCGACCGGGGTGCCGTAAAGCTTTTGCGGGCTGATCGCGCCGGTGGCAATGTCGGTGGCGCGGCGGTGTTCCTTGTCGCAGGGCGGCCGCTTGCGGCGGTAATCCTCCAGCGCGGCCCGGAAGCCGTCGCGGCCAAGGGACGCCGCATGATCAACATAGCCGGCCCAGCTCTGTGGCCAGCCAATGCTGGTGATGAATTTGCGCGGCAGGCCGAAGGGGAAATCCAGCCCCGCGATCCACGGCCCGGGCCGGCGCAGCATCGCCTCGAACGCGGCGAAGTCCGTGAACGCTTCAAGCTCGCCCGCGCGCAGCGCGCCATCCGCCAACCGGCAGCGCAGGCAGGTGATCGGCTTGGCTGGGCGCGGCCGGCTGGTGAAGTCGACGCCGTAGACATCCATCCGGCCGCAACTGCTCTCAGTCGATGAAGCCGCGCAACTCCGGTCCTGGCAGGACCATCACGGTCGGCTTCATCGGCAGGCTGGCCGCCGTTACTGTGACCGAGGGGGATTCGTTGATCTCCACGTCATAACCCTCGCCAACCCGATCAAGGAAAGTCTGCAGCCGGTTCCGGCTGAAATAGTGCATCGGCAGGACGAGCCGCGCTTTCAGCAGCTCCAGCACCCTCATCATCGCGGGCTGCGCCATCGTGTAGGAGCCATCCACCGGCACCATGACCACGTCGAGCTGGCCGATCATCCCGAGGTATTCCGGGCCGAGCGTATGGTGCAGATGCCCCAGATGCCCGATGCAGATGTCCGCCACCTCGAAGATGAAGATCGAGTTGCCGTCCTTCTCGCGGACGCCGCCCCAGCGGCGAATGTCGGTCGTCACGTTTCGGATCAGGACATCGCCCACGGTAATGTGGTGCTTGGCGGGCGCGTCCTCCGTGCCCCAGCCGCGCAGCACATGGTCGATGGCCGGGTCAGGATTGTTCGTGTAGTGCGTGCTGTGCGCGTGGTTCATCGTCACGACGTCGGGCACGCGCCCCTGTCCTGCGTAGCCGGCGTAGTCGGTCGCGATCACCACGCCCTCCGCGCTTTCGATGCGGAAGGTCGCATGGCCGACGAAGGTGATCTTCACCTCGAACTGCGACAGCGATGCGGTGTTCAGCGAGGCATACTGAACGCGCGGCACACTCTCGGCGAGCGCGAGACAGCGGCTAGCGGCCGGTGGCTCTTGTGCGATGGCGGGCGCGGATAAGGAAGCAAAAACAACGAGGGCGAGACTCAGAACAAAGACACGAATACACATGCGCAGCTCCATGATTAAGGCGCTCATGGAGCATAGCATAAAAATTTCCCGATCGCGCGCCCGCGCGAATTCTCACGGTTTCACGGGCCAGTCCTCGCGACGCCATGCCGCATCCCAGAACATCCACTCATACTGGGTCGTGCGCATGAAGGCATGGTGCATTCCGGCGACCGTATCCGGGCCGGCCGCCTCCGCCGCGCGGTCGACATGGCCGATCACCGCCTGCACGGCCTCGCCGAAGCTCTCATCGGCATAGGTGTCGATCCAGGCGCGGTAGGGGTTGTCCGCCGAGGCTTCCGCGTCGATGCGCTTGCCGACTTCCCAGTAGACCCAGAAGCAGGGCAGGATCGCCGCGACCAGTTCGGCGTACCCCGCCGTCTGTGCGACGCCGAGCATGTAGCTGGTGTAGGCGAGGCATGTGGGCGAAGGCTCAGCCGCGCGCACCTGCGCCGGGTCGATGCCGAATTTCTCGAAATAGCTGGCGTGCAGCGCGCGCTCGACCTGGATAGCCTCCTGCGCGGAGCCGGTGAAGGTCAGCATCGCCTCGGAGTTCGGGGCCTTGACCGCCGCGGCCGCCAGCGCGCGGGCATAGGCGGCCAGGTAGATTGAGTCTTGGACGACGTAATACTTGAAAACGTCCTGATCCAGCGTGCCTGCGCTCAAGCTGCGGTTGAAGTCCATCTCCTGGATTGTCTCGATCAGCCGCGCGTTGCGCTGCCATGCGTCCGTGCTGAAAGCCATGCCTGTGCTTGCCCCTTGCCGGTGTTGCAATTCCCGAGCACAAGGCTAAGGCATTGGCATGGCGCGCCGCAAGGGTTGGGTCGCGGCCCCTCGGGGGACGGCTCAGGCGCTGCGCGGCACGGCTTGGGCCGCACCTCCACGCCGCCCCGCGAGCAGCGCGAACAGCGGCAGCAGAGCGAGGAACACCGCGATCCCCGCGCCAATGCCAGCAAGGATCAGCGCGCCCCAATCCACCAGCCCGGCCAGATCGCGGTAGGCCGCCTGCGTGAACAGCGGCGCAACGACGATCGTAGCGATGCCCGCGCCGATTCCGAGCACGAAAGCGAGGGACCGCGGCGCGCCGCCGAAGCGCACGCCCCGGGCGAGGGCAACGATATACAGAAGCACCACCAGCCCAGCGGCGGCGATGGCGACCCACAGCCAGATGCCCAGAGCTTCCTGGGCGATGGCGAAAAGCGTTACGGGATGAAAGTCTTTCATTGCGTCACCTCCCTCAAGCAAGCCCGCGCAACATGGCGTAGTAGGTGGGTTTGAGCCCCTGCTCCTCGATCACCCAGGACAGCCACATCGGCTTGAGCGGATCGATGAACGGGAAGGACGGCACGAGGTTGTTCTCGTAGTCGAACTCGATGAGCATGGCCTGGCCGACCCGCGTGACCATGGGGCATGAGGTATAGCCGTTGTAGACTGCGGTCATTTCCTTGTCCGCCGCGACGGCGAGCATGTTCTCGACCGCCACAGGCACTTGCCACTTCACGCTGGCCGCCGTCTTGCCCTTGGGCACCCCGTTGACGTCGCCGACGCCAAAGACGTTGGGGTAGCGCCGGTGCTGCAACGTGACCTTGTCGACCTCGATCCAGCCATCCGCCGCGAACGGCCCTTCACGCCAGGGCAGCGGGGAGTTGCGCACCGGCTCCGGCGTGCGCATCGGCGGGATGACGTGGATGAAGTCGTAATCCAGCGCCTTCGCGCCCTCCGGCGTGTCGAAGGTGGCGACGCGCTGGCCGGGATCGATGGCGCGGAGCACGTGGCTCCTGTTCCACGAGATGTCGCGCTGCGCGAACAGCTCGCGCACCTTGTCATCGACCACCGGCACGGAGAAGGTCTCGTCGTTGTGGGCGTTGTAGATCAACTCGGCCTTGCCGCGGTTGCCCGCGCGTTGCAGCCGGTCATCTGTGAGGAACGTGTATTTGAGCGGCGCGCCGGCGCATTTCATCTCCGTGGCCGGGCGCGTGAACAGGCCCGTGCCGCCGGTTTCAACGAATTGCTGCATCGCTTGCCATGAGGCGGCGGCGGCGTCCGGGCTGGCGTAGATGCTCGATATGCCCTCGCGGCCGATCAACCCTTCTTCCATACCTTCGATGGCCGGATAATCAAGGATGCAGCCGGTCGCCACGATCAGGAAGTCATAGGGCACGTTCTGGCCCTCTGCCGTGACGACCTTGTTGCCGTCCGGGTCGAACTCGGCGACTGCCGATTTGATCCACTCCACCTCGCGCGGCATGTATTCGGCGTTGGAGGAGATGACTCGGTCCTGAGTCCAGACCCCGCTGCCGACCAGCGTGTAGCCCGGCTGGAAGTAATGGTTTTCGCGCGCGTCGATGATGGTGATGCGCGCGCCCTCGGTCATCTGCGACAGGCGCGAGGCCGCGCTGATGCCGCCCGCGCCCGCACCGGCGATGACGATGCGCGCGGTGGTCTTGAACGGCTCGGCGCGCGCTTCGCCTCCCGCGCCCGGCAGCATGGCGACACCCGCCGCGCCGGCGGCGAGCTTGATGAACTGCCGGCGATCCGGCGCAGCGCCACTCTTCAGCGTGTCATCATCGTGTGTTGTCATGCGGTCCTCCCCGAAGCCGTTACGACTCGCACCCCACGTGCAGGCGCAGTGACAGCTCGCGCGGCGTGCGATCGAATTATCTTCAAATTATTGCATGCGAGAGCGCAGCCGTCCTTGATGCCTATCAAGGCTGCAGCCCAGACTGTCGGCGGCAGGCTACTCCGCAGGCTTTGGCGCGGTGCCCGGCGCGGCTTCCCCGGCGTCGGTGATCGGTCCGGGCATCGTCTTCCGGGCAAAATAGGTATAGACGACCGGGATGACGAACAGCGTGAACAGCGTGCCGACCAGCAGTCCGCCGACGATCACCAGGCCGATATCCTGCCGGCTCTCCGCGCCCGCGCCGCTGGCGATTGCGAGCGGCACCGCGCCGAGGATCGTCGCACCCGTCGTCATCAGGATCGGCCGCAGGCGCAAGGCCGACGCTTCCAGCACGGCGTCACGTATATCCTTGCCGCGCATGCGCATTTGGTTGGCGAACTCGACGATCAGGATGCCGTGCTTGGTGATAAGCCCGATCAGCG
>CAYYSM010000106.1:3264-7743 GCA_964474225.1 uncultured Hyphomicrobiaceae bacterium | reverse complement strand
CGGCGGCGGCACCGGCAACCAGCGCTTCGCCCCGCTGAACTCCTGGCCGGACAACACGAACCTGGACAAGGCGCGCCGGCTGCTCTGGCCGATCAAGAAGAAGTACGGCAACAAGGTCTCCTGGGCCGACCTCATCCTGCTGGCCGGCAACGTCGCCTATGAGACCATGGGGCTGAAGACCTACGGCTTTGCCTTCGGCCGCGAGGACATCTGGCACCCGGAAAAGGACGTCTACTGGGGCAGCGAGAAGGAATGGCTCGCCCCGTCCGACAGCCGCTACGAGGACGTTGCCAATCCGGCGACGATGGAGAACCCGCTGGCCGCCGTGCAGATGGGCCTCATCTACGTCAATCCCGAGGGCGTGAACGGCCAGCCCGATCCGCAGAAGACCGCGGAGCAGGTGCGCGAGACCTTCGCCCGCATGGCCATGAACGACGAAGAGACCGCCGCGCTCACCGCTGGGGGCCACACGGTCGGTAAGTGCCACGGCAACGGCGACGCGGCGCTGCTCGGCCCCGAGCCGGAGGCCGCTGACGTTGAGGAGCAGGGTCTCGGCTGGATGAACCACCATGCGCGCGGCATCGGCCGGGACACGGTGACCAGCGGCATCGAGGGCGCGTGGACAACCCACCCGACGAAGTTCGACCAGGGCTATTTCTCCATGCTCCTCGACCACGAGTGGGAGTTGAAGAAGTCCCCGGCCGGCGCCTGGCAGTGGGAGCCCAAGGACATCGCCGAGGAAGACAAGCCGGTCGATGTCGAGGACCCCTCGATCCGATACAACCCGATCATGACCGACGCCGACATGGCGATGAAGGTTGACCCCTCCTACCGGCATTACATGGAGAAGTTCCGGGAAGACCCCGCGTACTTCCAGGACACCTTCGCCCGCGCCTGGTTCAAGCTGACCCACCGCGACATGGGGCCGAAGGCGCGCTGGTTCGGGCCAGAGGTGCCGCAGGAGGACCTGATCTGGCAGGACCCGGTCCCGGCCGGTTCGACCGACTATGACGTCGCCGCGGTCAAGGCGAAGATCGCCGATACCGGGCTGTCCGTCGCCGAAATGGTCGCCACCGCCTGGGACAGCGCCCGCACCTTCCGCCAGTCCGACATGCGCGGCGGCGCGAATGGCGCGCGCATCCGTTTTGCGCCGCAGAAGGACTGGGAGGGCAACGAGCCGGAGCGCCTGCAGAAGGTTCTCGCGGCGCTGGAGCCGATCGCGGCTGAAACCGGCGCGAGCCTCGCGGACGTGATCGTCCTGGCCGGCAACGTCGGCGTCGAGCAGGCCGCCAAGGCCGCGGGCGTCGACATCGAAGTGCCCTTCACCCCCGGCCGCGGCGACGCGACGGAGGAGATGACCGACGCCGAGTCCTTCGAGTGGCTGGAGCCGGTCGCCGACGGCTACCGCAACTGGCTGAAAAAGGACTATGTCGTCTCCCCGGAAGAGCTGATGCTCGACCGCACGCAGCTTCTGGGCCTCACCGCGCCGGAGATGACCGTCCTTGTCGGCGGCATGCGCGCCATGGGCACGAACCACGGCGGCACGGCGCACGGCGTGTTCACCGACCGCGCGGGCGCGCTGACCAACGACTTCTTCGTGAACCTGACCGACATGAAGTGGAAGTGGGTGCCGAAGGACACCAACCTCTACGAGATCGTAGACCGTAATACCGGCGACGTGAAGTGGACGGCCACGCGCGTCGACCTCGTTTTCGGCTCGAACTCGGTGCTGCGCAGCTATGCCGAGGTCTACGCCCAGGACGATGCGCGAGAGAAGTTCGTGCATGACTTCATCGCGGCCTGGACCAAGGTGATGAACGCGGACCGCTTCGACGTCGCCGCGTAATCGGGCCCACAGGCTTTCGAGACATAGCGGGGCGGCGCTCGAACAGTGCCGCCCTCTCTCATATGTAGGGGTTGCAATCGGCCCGCCAGTTGACAGCGCCGCGCTCATTGCCGCAAATTCATGCGGTCCCTTAATATGTAGGGCGTAATGTGAGTGCTTCGCGCGAGACTTTCGCGGGTGTAGTTCAGTGGTAGAACGCGAGCTTCCCAAGCTCGATGTCGTCGGTTCGATCCCGATCACCCGCTCCAATTCTCAGATGGCGCATCGCCGCCACAGCGCGCGCATCTGCGGCTCAAGTGAAGGCTGAGACCTCCGAGGCGAGCCGCTTCGCCTTCGGCACAGTGACCAGCAGAAGAAATCCCGCGACAAAAAAGACAAGCAGTGCGCTCATGCCGATCACCTGGCTCCCGGTCCAGAAGCTGATCCAGCCCACCAGCAGCGGCCCGGCAAAGGACGTCGCCTTGCCGGACAGCGCGTAGAACCCGAACAGCTGGGCGCGCAGCGTTTCGGGTGTGACCTCCGCAAGGAAAGAGCGGCTCGCTGCCTGCACCGGCCCGACGAAGAGGCCGAAGAGCAGGCCGAACAGCCAGAACGCCATCAGCACGTCGTGGCTGTAGAGCATTCCCGCGGCGGAGCCCATCAGACCGATAAGCCCGAGCAGGATCGCCGTCTTGCTGTTCAGCAGATGGCTGGTGAGCGCGAAGACGAAGGCGCCCAGCCCGGCGCTGACATTGAGCGCGATCCCGAACAGCAGCACTTGCTGGGCATCCATGCCCACGGCGCCCCCCGCGAAGACGCCGCCCATGACGAAGACCGCCGCCAGCGCGTCGATGTAGAGCATGTGCGCCAGGAAGAAGCGGAACAGCGGCCGGCAGCGCAGGATCTGGCGCAGTGTCTTGACCAGACGCGCCAGGCCCTTGCTGACCGCCTCGCCGATGGGCGCGCCCGTTGGCGCAGCGTCCGGCGTCATGAAAAGCAGCGGCAGGGTGAACACCACCAGCCAGCCGGCCGTGAACACGCAGGCGGCGCGTACCTGCATGGCGGTATCGGCGCCCAGGTCGAACAGAGGTTCGGAGCCCAGAAGCCCGAACCAGATCGCCGAGAGGCACGCCAGCCCGCCGAAATAGCCCAGTCCCCAGCCCCAGCCGGACCATCCGGCGCGCCGCTCGGGCGGGACGAGATGCGGCAGCATCGCGTTGTAAAAGATGAAGGCGAGATGAGCGCCGAACGTGCCCAGGCCGACGAGCAGCAAGGCAAGAACCAGCGAGTCCTGCGAGGGGGTAACGAACCACAGCGCCGCCGTTGCGCCCGCGCAGAGCAGGGTGAAACTGGCGATCCAGGGCTTGAGCCGGCCCTTGTGATCCGCCACCGCGCCGAGCAGGGGCGCGAGCACCGCCACGATGAAGGTCGCAATGCCGACGGTGTTGCCCCACAGCGCGGTCCCGGTCGCCTCGTCCGGGGCGATCTGGCGCGTGAAATAGGCTGAGAAGACGAAGGTGAGGACCACGGTGCCGAAAGCGTTGTGCGACCAGTCATAGATCGCCCAGGCGACCATGCCCTTGGTGTCGGCTCTGCGGGACTGCTTGGGGGGCTGGCCGCGACGCTGTCCGGTCACAGCATCTCATCCATCTGGTCGTGCAGGACCTGGTTGATGCGTTTCCAGGGCCGGTCCGCGTCGCCGGCCTCCGTCATCTGCCGGGGATCGAGCGGCTCGCCATAGCGCACGCGCATCGGCTTCAGGCGCGGGATCTGATGGCCGGGCGGCAGGGCCTCGCTGGTGCCCTCGATGATGACCGGGACGACGGGCACCTTGAACTTGTCCGCAAGCAGCGCCGCGCCGGGCTGGAATGGCTGGAGCTTGCCGCTATGCGAGATGCTGCCCTCCGGGAACCAGACCAGCGTTTCGCCCTGCTTGAGCGTTGCCGCGCCATAGGCGAGATCGCGGCGCGCCGATGCTCCGGGGTCAATCGGCACGACCCGCGCCGCCCGCGAGAAGAACCGTTTGGCGCGACCGGTCATCAGGATGTTGCGCGACCCTGCCCAGCGGATTCTGGAGATGATCTTGTTATCGAGAGCCGCGGCGAGCGCGGGCGCATCCATGTAGCTCGTGTGGTTGGGCGTCAGGATCATCGGCGTGTCCCGCGGGATGCGCTCCACGCCTTCCACTTTCAGGCCAAAAAAGACGCGGAAAACCAGGCGGTTGAGGGAATAGCCGAACGCTGTCAGCCAGCGGGTTGGCAAGCTTGCCGGCGCAAGCCAAACCCGATCCTCGTCGCTGAGGACATCGTCCGGGTGGTCCAGCGGATCGACCCGCTTTGCGGCGACGCCGGTTGGCGTCTTCCGCGAGACCGTACGCAGCAGATCGCGGACGGTGTGGATTTCGGCGACGTCCTCCTCCGTCAGTTCTGCGCCCGAGACGTGCTGAATGTCGAGCGAGAGATCGACCCAGCCGAGCGAATCCACGCCGAGGTCATGGGTGAAAGAGCTGTCGGGCCGCAGGCGGACATCGGGGAACCGCTCGGCCAGAAAGCGCCAGATCTGCCGGGCCGGCTCGTGCTCCAGCAGCGCGCGGTCTTCCTCGCGCATGTCCTCCAACGCCACGGCGCCGGTTTCCTCTTCGGCCTTGCCGGCGT
>CAYYSM010000106.1:0-3254 GCA_964474225.1 uncultured Hyphomicrobiaceae bacterium | reverse complement strand
TGCGGCGGATCTTGCCCAGCCGGGTCCGGGCGATGGGTTCGCGGCTGATTTCGAAGCCGCTGAGACGCTGGAAGGATGCCAGTTCCTGTGCACGTTCACTGAGCGCCTGGGACACGGCGGCGCGTTCGTCATCGCCGGCGGCTTCGGCCTCGGGCACCACCACTGCGACCAGCCTGTCATCCCGCTGCAGAATGCCGATCTCGCTGATCGCCGGGTGCCGCTCGTAGTGCTCTTCGAGCGGATCGGGCTGAATCTTCTCGCCCGAAGGCGTGATGATGAGCGTGGAGAGCCGCCCGAACAGATGCAGCGTTCCGTCCGCATCGAGGCGGCCGCGATCGCCGGTCTGGAACCAGCCATCCTCGCTGAAGCTCTTCGCCGTTTCCTCCGGATTCTCCAGATAGCCGGAAAAGACGTTCGGCCCGCTGACCTCGACCTCGCCCATATCGTCATCGGTCTTGCGGATGCGCAGTTTGACGTCGCGCACCGGCTTGCCCGCGCCATCGAAATCCCGGCTTTCCGGCATGATAAGCGTGAGCAGAGGGGAGGTTTCGGTCAGCCCGTAGCCGGAAGCGACTTGCCAGCCGAACCCCTCCAGCCGCTGCGCCAGGTCGGGCGCGAGCGGCGCGCCGCCGGAGACGAGGGTGTGCAGCTTCGGCGCAAAGCCGGCATGCAGCGGTCGCAGCAGCCAGAGCCCGGCCCGAAGGCCAAAGCGCGCGCGCAGCCATGTGCTCAGGCGGATCAGCCCGTTCATCATGGGGCGAAGCGGCCAGCGCAGCCGCTCGATGCGGTTCTGAATGCCGTCGTAGAGCGCGCTGTAGAGCCGCGGCAGACCCAGGATAAAGGATACGTCCTGCTCCCGGAGCGCGGCGGCCAACTCCGCGCCGGTGAGGCCGGACGGAAAGACGATCGGCACGCCCAGATACATCGGCGTGAGCAGGCCGACCGTGAACGGATAGACATGATGCGTCGGCAAGGGGAGGAGCAGCCGGTCCGTCTCGTTCACCAGCTTCAGGTCGCGCAGCACGTTAAGCTGGTGCATCAGGTTTTTGTGGTTGAGGGGCACCCCTTTGGGCGGGCCGGTCGTGCCGGAGGTGAAGAAGATGACGGCGGTGTCCTCGGCCGCGACCTTGGCGAAGTCCCGCGCGGCAGGCGCGCCCACGGCGCGAAACGCGCCCGCGATCACCTCGGTCTGCGGCCCATCCTCCAGGTCCAGCGCGGCAAGCCGCTTCGCCAGCTGCTCGGAGACGAAAGCCTTTTTCGGCCGGCTGAGCCGCAGCATGTGCGTGAGCTGTTCATCGGTCGACTGCGTGTCGATCGGCATGCAGACCGCGCCAACCCGCAGGATCGCCAGCGCGGCGATGACCCAGCCCGCGCTGCTCGGCGCGATCAGCGCGACGCGGTCGCCCGGCTGCACGCCCTCCGCGAGCAGCCGATCGGCCAGCGAAAGGCTTTGGTCCTTCAGCTCCCGGAAGGTCCAGACTTGCCGTGAGTTGCTGGCGAGGTCGACGAGACCGACGCGGTCGCCATATTCGCCGATACGCTCCGTGAGCTGCTGCAGAGTATCCATCCCGCCGACCTCAAGACTTGATCCCTGCACAGCGCAAATAAGCGCCGCTGCAACCTTCCCGGACGCGTAACTTCCCGATATTAAACACCAGAAAAGTGGGCGAGTTCCAGTCTGCGTGCCCATGACGATGATTTTACGCGTCTTCGTCGGGCGCTGATGCGCGAGCAAGGGACGAACTGCGCACGCGAAGGAAGTCGGCTAGCGGCTGATCGACCCGGTCGAGGGTTTACGGCCCTGGCTGCTCGCGGGGCTTGGTTATGGCCACGGCGCGGACGGCCGTGGGATGAGTCTGTCCGGACTCAGTCGAAAGCGCGGTGGAACACCCGGGTTCACCTCGATCCGGGCATGGGAAGGGCGAAATCCGCGCTATGCGCAACAACGCGCGCGAAATCCAGCCGGTTCTTGCGGCAGTCCGGGTTGTCGGTCGCGACCCCGCCCAGTGAATGCCGACCACCCGCAAGGACAGTCGAAAAGCTTGACGGTGTCTTCACCGTTATAGGAATGAAATAGCTTGGCCTTCGGACTGCCAAAGGCTGGCGGGTTCAACCTGTGCAGTTCGATCGGCGCAAGCAGTGGATCTGCGCGAGGGAACATCGGCTTGTTCCGAGACTGAACACGATCCTTGGCAACCCGGGCTCCGTACACAGTTTTGGTTCGCTTGGCGGCATCTCCCGGAAAAGGCGCGCGCATGAAAAAATCCGGTCTTGACGCAGCCGATATCCGCATCCTCAGCGCGCTCCAGACGCATGGTCAGCTGAGCAAGACCAAGCTCGCCGAGATCGTCAATCTCTCGCCGACGCCGTGCTGGGCGCGTCTGGACAAATTGAAGGCCGCGGGGTTCATTCGCGGATACCATGCCGACATCGCGCTGGACCGGATCGTTGATTTCACGCAGGTCGTCGTGACCGTCGCGCTGCGCCAGCATCGCAAATCGGACTTTGACAAGTTCGAGGCCCATATCCGGGAACTGGACGAAATCACCGAATGCATCGCCACGGGCGGCGGCATGGATTACGTCATGAAGGTTGTCGTGCCGGGTCTGCCGGCCTTCCAGGCCCTGATGGAGAACCTGCTCGCGGCCGATCTCGGGATCGAGAGATACATGACCTACATCGCCACGCGCCAGATCAAGGCGGGCCAACCGAACCTCGCCAAGCTGGTTTCCAAGTCCGGCCAATAGGCGATCGCGACCGGGAGGCCTTCCTGGGGCCAAACAAAGGCCTGTTCAGTCCTCGCGCCGTTTGTCTTTGGTCCGCTGTGCCGCAAGGGGTGCGTTATTCTTCCTTATTACTTCGGCAGTCCACGGCGCTTTGAGCCCGTAGGTGTTTAAGGGCGAACGACATGACCCAGTCGGATTCCTTCGGTTTCGGCACCCAGATCCGCAAATCTCCGTATTTCGACGCCACCGTCCGCTGGGGCGCGCAGGGGTTTTCGGTCTATAACCACATGTATATCCCGCGCGACTTCGGCGACCCGGAGCAGAACTTCTGGAATCTGGTGAATGACGCGATCCTGTGCGACGTGGCCGTGGAGCGTCAGGTCGAGATTACCGGGCCGGATGCCGCCCAATTTACCCAGCTGCTGACGCCGCGCAATTTGTCGAACCTTTCCGTCGGGCAGTGCAAATATGTCCTCATCACCAACGCCGATGGCGGCATCCTGAACGATCCGGTGCTGTTGCGGCTGG
>CAYYSM010000105.1:3372-7839 GCA_964474225.1 uncultured Hyphomicrobiaceae bacterium | reverse complement strand
GCGACAGCACCGACAACATCCCCGGCGTGCCCGGCATCGGCGTGAAGACGGCGGCACAGCTCGTCGAGCAGTTTGGCGATGTCGAGACGCTGCTGGCGCGCGCGGGCGAGATCAAGCAGAACAAACGCCGCGAAAACTTGATCGAATATGCCGAACAGGCGCGCATCTCGCGCAAGCTGGTGGAGCTGGACAGCAAGGTGCCGCTGGAGCATCCGCTGGACGAGTTGAACCTGCCGGACGTCGACGGCGAACGGCTGATCGCGTTTTGCAAGGCGATGGAGTTCACGACGCTGACCAAGCGCGTGGCCGACGCCTTCGATCTCGATACCGACAAGATCGCGGCGGATGAGCAGCTCGCGGCCGACGGCGGGCACGGCGAGGACGCGGAGGACGAAGAAGCGAACGACGGCGCGCCCACGCCGGCGCATCTGGCCGCGCACCGCGCCAAGGCCATCCGCGACATCGCAATCGACCGCGACGCCTACGAGACGGTCACGACGCTGGAGCGGCTGAACGAATGGCTCGCCCGCGCCCGAGAGCAAGGCTGGTTCGCCTTCGACATCGAGACCACCTCGTTGAGCGCAACACGGGCCGAGGTCGTGGGCGTCTCCATGGCGCTGAAGCCCGGCGAGGCCTGCTATGTGCCGATGGCGCACCGCAAGGCCGACGAACTCGACTTTGGCGGCGATAGCGGACTGGCGCAGGTGCCGCGGGATGCCGCGCTCGAAGTGCTCAAGCCGGTGCTGGAAGACGACGGCGTGCTGAAAATCGGGCAAAACCTGAAATACGACTATCTCGTCCTGCTCGGGCTCGGCATCGAGATGCGCGCCATCGACGACACGATGCTGATCTCTTACGCGCTCGACACCGGGCGCGGCAGCCACGGCATGGATGAACTCGCGCGGCGGCATCTCGGCCACACCTGCATCCCGTACAAGGAGGTCGCCGGCACGGGCAAAGCGCAGGTGACATTCGACCTCGTGCCGATCGACAAGGCCACCGCCTACGCCGCCGAGGACGCGGATGTGACGCTGCGCCTCTGGCTCATCCTGAAGCCGCGGCTCGTAGCCGAAGGCATGACGGCGGTCTACGAAACCCTTGAGCGCCCGATGGTGCCGATCCTCTCGCGGATGGAGCACTACGGCATCAAGGTGGACCGCGACGCGCTTTCGCGGCTGTCCGGCGACTTCGCGCAAAAGCTCGGCGCGCTGGAATCGGAGATTTACGAGCTGGCGGGCGCGGAATTCAATATCGGCTCGACGAAGCAGCTCGCCGATCTGCTGTTCGGCAAGCTCGGCTATCCCGGCGGGCGCAAGACCAAGACCGGGGCATGGAGCACGGGCGCGCGCGTGCTGGAAGACCTCGTCGCGGACGAATCGCTGACCGAGGATCAGCGTCAGCTGCCGATCAAACTGCTGGAGTGGCGTCAGCTCTCCAAGCTGAAGAACACCTATACCGACACACTGCCCGAGTATATCCACCCGGACACCGGCCGCATCCACACCAGCTATTCGCTCGGCTCGGTCCGCACGGGCCGGCTCGCCTCGACCGAGCCGAACCTGCAGAACATCCCGATCCGCACGCGCGAGGGCCGGCAAATCCGAACCGCCTTCATCGCGGAGGACGGCTATAAGCTTATCTCGGCGGACTACAGCCAGATCGAGCTGCGTGTGCTCGCGCATATCGCCGACATTCAGGCGCTCAAGCGTGCCTTCGCCGAGGGGCTGGACATCCACGCGATGACGGCTTCGGAGATGTTCGGCGTGCCGATCGCCGAGATGCCGCCGGACATCCGCAGCCGCGCCAAGGCGATCAATTTCGGCATCATCTACGGCATTTCGGCCTTCGGGCTGGCGCAGCAGCTTGGCATCCCACGGTCGGAAGCCGGCGAATACATCAAGACCTATTTTGAGCGCTTCCCCGGCATCCGCGACTACATGGAAGAGATGAAGGCCGAGGCGCACGATAAAGGTTATGTGCGGACGATGTTTGGGCGCAAAATCCACTTCCCCGAGCTGGAGACGGCCACGCAGGCCGCGCGCGGCAACTTCGAGCGCGCCGCGATCAACGCGCCGATCCAGGGCTCGGCCGCCGACATCCTGCGCCGCGCGATGATCCGCATGCCGGATGCGCTGGCGGAGGCGGGGCTGTCCGCGCGGATGCTCCTGCAAGTGCATGACGAACTGATCTTCGAGGCGCGCGAGGATGAGGTTGATGAGACCATCGACACGGCGGTTCAGATCATGAGCGCGGCCAATGAGCCGGCGGTGGAATTCTCCGTGCCGCTGAAAGTCGATGCGCGCGCGGCAGACAACTGGGACGACGCGCACTGACGACCAGCGGGGGCGGGGTCAAGCGGCGATGCCAGCGGATATCCAACAGGCAAGCGCGCAACAACAGCCGGCGTGGCGACGCTGGCAGCTCGCGGCGTTTATCGTTCTCGCCCTCGCGATGGCCGGGAGCCTGCCGACGCTGCTGCGCGCTTATCACGTCTTTACAACCGGCGTGACATGGGAACAGGTGCCCTTCGCGCTGCATCAGCGGGCGCTGTGGGAGCGCAACCGCATGTGCGCGACCGGGCCGGGCGAGCAGGTGGCTTTCCCGGCGGAGGCCGCCCCCGCCGAGGTGGACCGGCCGCTCGGCCAGCCGCGCCGGCTCGCGGCGTTCACGGGCATGGCGCTCCGGGTGCAGGCATGCTGGAACGGTGATGTGCTGGTGCGCACCGTGCGAGACGACGGTCTGGGGCGCGCGGTCTGGGTCGCGGCGGAGGGCTTCGAGCTTGAGGAGGCCGCATTGCTCGGCGGCGCGGCGCTTGCGCAGGCGGACGGCGCGTCCCCGCTCGCTGCGCCGGACAAGACTTTTGACGTGATCTGTCAGGACTGGGATGGCGGCAGCATCAACAGCGGCCGCGTCATCCGCATCATCTCCGTCGAGGGCGCACGCACGCGCGAGGCGATCAACGTCCTGACCGGCGAGGTCGTCAGCGCGGAAACAGTATCCCCCGATGCCGGCTGCACGCCCGAATAGTCAGGGGCACTCGCCAGGACGCAGGAACCGGCGCTTGACGAAACCGTAGACAGTCCGGTCGCCGGCATAATAGGCGATCTGGCACCAGCGCTGCGGCATCGGCCGGCTCAGCGGCAGGCAGCGCCCCTCCTGCGCGATGATGCCGTGCCCCTCAGGCGGGATGCGCCCGACGATGGGCGAGCGGGCCGAGGTCAGGGCGCGGATGTTGAGAACGTCCCAGTTGGGCACGTTGACGACACCGAAGCAGCCCGGCCCGGTGGTCGCCCAGGCGGGCGCAGCGCCCAGCGTGATCGCGACGAACGCCAGCCCGGCAAGCATCGACTTTGCAGACATCGCCTTTCTCCCCTTGCGAAACGCCTCGGGTTAATGAAAGACGATCCCGTCTGAACCCGCAATGAATAAGGCTCAGGCGTGCGTGAACGGCTCCAGCCCGGACAGGCGCAACTCGGGCGTGGCCTTTGGCACCTCGCGCGGCGGATAGGGGGCGACGGCTTCAGCGATCGCGCGGATGTGCTCCGGCGTGGTCCCGCAGCAGCCGCCGACGATGTTGAGGAAGCCCTCTTTCGCCCATGCTTCCAGCTTGCCGGCCATCTCTTCCGGCCCTTCATCGTATTCGCCCATCTCGTTGGGCAGACCGGCGTTGGGATGAACGCTCACGAGCGTGTCGGCCGCGCCGGCAAGCTCGGCGACCGCAGGGCGGAGCTGATCCGCGCCGAACGAGCAATTCAGCCCGATCGAGAACGGCTGGAGGTGGCGCATCGAGTACCAGAACGCCTCGACCGTCTGGCCAGAGAGATTGCGCCCGGACAGGTCGGTGATCGTGTCCGACACCATCAGCGGCAGCGAAAAGCCCACCTCGTCATAGACCTGCAGGATCGCGAAGCCGGCGGCCTTGGCGTTCAGCGAATCGAACACCGTCTCGATCATCAGGATGTCCGAGCCGCCTTCGATCAGCCCGCGCGCCTGGTCGGCATAGGCTTCGACAAGCTCGTCAAAGGTGACATTGCGGTGGCCAGGGTTGTTGACATCCGGCGAAATCGACGCGGTGCGGTTGGTCGGCCCGAGCGAGCCGGCGACGAAGCGCGGGCGATCCGGCGTGCGCGCGGTCCAGTCATCGGCGGCCTCGCGCGCGACCTGCGCTGCGGCGACGTTCATTTCCCGCGCATAGTCCTGAAGGTCGTAGTCTTCCTGCGAGATCGCGTTGGCGTTGAAGGTGTTGGTGGTGGCGATATCCGCGCCCGCCTCGAAGTAATCCCAGTGGATCTGGCGGATCAGGTCGGGCCGGGTCATCGCCAGCACGTCGCTGTCGCCCTTCAGGTCCGCATGATGATCCTTGAAGCGCTCGCCGCGGAAATCCTCTTCCTGCGGCTGGTGATGCTGGATCATCGTGCCCATCGCGCCGTCGAGAATGACGATGCGCTCTTCGGTCGCGCGCTTCAG
>CAYYSM010000105.1:0-3362 GCA_964474225.1 uncultured Hyphomicrobiaceae bacterium | reverse complement strand
TCATGAGATGCGGAAAGTGTCGCCCAGATAGGCGCGGCGGACGCGCTCGTTGGCGCGCTTCAGCGCGGCGATGCGTTCCTCTCGTGTCATCTATCGCCTCCTAAGCGGCATTCGTGTGCGGCGTGGCCGGCGTGTGCGGCGCCTGCGGCTTCAGGCCGATCGAGTGGCAGATGGCCGCCGTCAGCCCCGCGCGATTGAGGGTGTAAAAGTGAAATTCGGTGACGCCGGATTCCAGCAGCTCGGTGATCTGCTCGACCGCCACGCCGGCGGCGACAAGCCGCGCCGTCTCGGGGTCGTCCTCCAACCCTTCGAAGCGCTTGGCCAGCCAGTCCGGGATGCGCGCGCCGCAGCTCCCGGCAAAGCGCGCGACCTGCTGGAAATTGTGGATCGGCATAATCCCGGCCGTGATCGGAATGTCGATGCCGCGCGCCCGGACCTTGTCGAGATAGCGGAAGAAGTCGGCGTTATCGAAGAAGAATTGAGTGATCGCGCGATCCGCGCCGGCGTCCACCTTGGAGGCCAGCATGTCCAGATCGGCCTGCACCGACGGCGATTCCGGGTGCTTTTCCGGGTATGCCGCGACCGACACCTCGAACGGCGCGATATTCTTGATGCCGCGCACCAGGTCGACGGAGCTTTCATAGCCGCCGGGGTGCGGCTCATAGGTTTCGCCGACGCCCTCGGGCGGGTCGCCGCGCAGCGCCACGATATGGCGCACGCCGACACCCCTATAGGCATGGACGACCTCGTCGATCTCCGCGCGCGTCGCGCACACGCAGGTCAGATGCGCGGCGGGGTCCAGCGCCGTTTCGCGCACGATCCGCTCGACAGCGGAATGGGTTCTCTGGCGGGTGCTGCCGCCCGCACCGTAAGTCACCGAGACGAAGCGCGGCGCGAACACCTCCAGCCGCTGGATCGTGTCCCAGAGCGTGCGCTCCATCTGCGTGTTCTTCGGCGGGAAGAATTCGAAGGAGACGTTCACGTCGGGCCGATCGGCCGCGCCGTCGAGTCTGTTAGTCGCGTAATTCAAGAGCTATCTCCTCGGAGGTTTGAGACGTCACTGGCGCAGAGGTTTCGGCTTGCGCCGGCGCGGCGGATTTCACGCCGCCCCAAAGACAAACAGTCAGACATTCGCCGCTTATGGCCTGATCGGCGGCCAGCTGGCGCTCGTCAGCAAGCGCGAGGCCGGCATCTTCCAGCCATTTTGCCATCTGCTCGCTGCTGAAACCCAGCCGGCGATGCGCGAAGGTCTCGCGCAGGTCCTCCAGATCATGCGGGGCGAAATCCACGATCAACAGACGTCCGCCGCCCCGCAGCAGGCGCGCGGCCTCGTGGATCGCCGGCGCGGGGTCATCCAGGAAGTGCAGCACCTGGTGCAACACCACCGCATCCGCGCTTGCCTCGGCCAGCGGCACGTTGAACAGATCGCCCTGGCGAAGCTGCACGTGCGACAGCCCCAACCGGTCCATTCGCGCGCGAGCATAGGCCAGCATTTGCCGGTTCATGTCGATTCCGACGGCGCTCTTGGCCTGCGGCGCGAAGGCCTCCAGCACATGGCCGGTGCCGGTGCCCAGATCGACCAGCAGGTCAATGGGTGCAGCGCCCATGATCTCGCGCATCGCCTCGGTGACGACCGCCTCCGGCACATGCAGCGCGCGGATGCGGTCCCACTCCGCGGCGTTGTCGCGGAAATAGGACTGCGCAGCGGCATCGCGCTCGGCGCGGATCGCCTCGGCGCGCTGGCGGTCGCGGGCGAGCGTGTCGTCATCAGGGTCAAGCGCATCGGCGATAACCGCGCGGATCATCCGCCCCGCACGGTCGTCCCGCACCCGGAAGAATACCCAGCTGCCCTCCTGATACCGCTCCACCAGCCCGGCCGCAGCCAGCAGCTTCAGGTGACGGCTCACGCGCGGCTGGCTCTGGCCGAGAATGCGCGTCAAATCCTTCACGTTGAACTCGCCGCCAGAAAGCAGCGCCAGGATCCTCAGTCGGGTCGTCTCGCCTGCGGCCTTGAGGATGGCGACGAGATCATGTGTCGAAAGCGTGCTGTTCATGCTATGGAACCGCTCGAAACGGGCCGCGCACTGCCGCACGGCGTGAGAAAGATATAAACATATCTTTATGCACTTGGCGAGAGGGCATGAGCGCGCGCAAGCCGGATCGCGCCGAAAAGGACGAGCCGAGGGAGCCATGAGCGCAACACGGGATGATCTCTTCGCCCGGCTGGCGGAGCTGGGCATCAAAACGACGACGCATGAACATCCGCCGCTGCATACGGTGGAGGAATCGCAGGCGCTGCGCGGCGAAATTCCGGGCGCGCACACCAAAAACCTGTTCCTCAAGGACAAGAAGGGCGTGCTCTGGCTGATCACCGCGCTGGAGGATACGCCCGTCGACCTCAAGACGCTGCACAAGCAGCTCGGCTCGGGCCGGCTGAGCTTCGGCAAGCCGGAGCTGATGCGCGAGGTGCTGGGTGTCGAGCCGGGATCGGTGACGCCCTTCGTGCTCATCAACGAATCGGCGCGCGAGGTGAACTTCGTGCTCGACGCGGCGCTGCTGGCCTACGAGACGCTGAACTTTCATCCGCTGGTGAACACGGCGACCACAAGCATCGCGCGCGAGGACTTTCTGAAATTCGTCGTCGCCTGCGGGCATGAGCCGTTGCGCCTGCCACTGGGCGATGCGACGGCCAGCGGGCTTGAAACCGGGGCATCCGGCTGAGATATTCCAGTCAAGCGAAACTTTTTGGCCCAAGCCTGCGCCTCGCGCGCACTCGGACGGACAGGATCAACGCGAAATGTCATTCATACTCTCTGGCGCGGACAACGAGAACACCGCGAGCGGCGATCTCATCAAGGACACCACCACTCAGACCTTCGTTGCCGACGTGATCGAGGCCTCGAAGCAAACTCCCGTGATGGTCGACTTCTGGGCGCCGTGGTGCGGTCCGTGCAAGCAACTCACGCCCCGGCTGGAGCAGGCGGTAAAAAACGCCGGCGGCAAGATCAAGCTGGTCAAGATGAACATCGACGAGTACCCGGAGGTCGCCGGCCAGCTTGGCATCCAGTCGATCCCGGCCGTGTTCGCCTTCAAGGACGGCCGGCCCGTGGATGGCTTCATGGGCGCGGTCGGCGACGGCGAGCTTCGGCAGTTCATAGACAGGATCGCGGGCGCAGGCGGCGGCATTGAAGAGGCGCTTGAAGCGGCGGAAACCGCGCTAGCGCAGGAAAACGTAAACGAGGCGGCCAACCTGTTCGCCCAGGTGCTGCAGAGCGACCAGGAAAATGTCAGCGCGCTCTCCGGCCTCGCCAAATGCTACATCAAGAGCGGCGATCTCGACCGCGCCGAGCAGATGCTCGGCA
>CAYYSM010000104.1:4683-7840 GCA_964474225.1 uncultured Hyphomicrobiaceae bacterium | reverse complement strand
AGGTAATGACGCAGCGCGTTCTGCTTGAACATTTCATCGTAGATCGGAAGCACCGCGCCGCCCGGATAGCCAAACAGCAGTTCGACATCCTGATCGGCCAGCGCGCGCAAGACGATCTCCGCGCCCGTCATCTGATTGCTCATCTCAACTCGCTCCAAAAAGCTCGCGTTATGTTGCCGGCATTGATTGCGGGGTTCCGGTGCTTCGGCGCGCACGCCGCGCGCACTCATAATAAAGTGCACTGCACAAGCGCTGCGCAACGTATCGGTATGCGTTTGCCTGGTCAATAGGCGATACGCACGAAAGCGATAATTTTGCCGCCGTATCGCGACGGTTTATTCTGGTTTGATCCATCGCCACGAAATCATATTTCGCCGCGCCCAGGTCAATTGCCGTTTTGCATATCGCCGCGTCTCTGTTTGCAAACGCTCAAGCGCCGTTTCCAGATCAATTTCGCCGCGCAGATATGCGCCCAAGGGTCGCACGCCGATCGCGCGCATGACCGGCAACGCCGGATCGAGACCCATGCGCAGTAGCGCGGCGACCTCCTCGATCGCGCCGTCCGCGACCATCTGCGCCGCGCGCGCCTCGCAGGCGCGGTAAACAGCGGCACGCTCAGGCGCGACGATATATTTCTCGGTCCGCTCCGCGTTCAGAAGCGGGGTGCCCTCGCCCTGCTGCCACTGCGTGAGCGAGCGGCCGGTTGCGTCGATGACCTCCAGCGCGCGGACGACGCGCTGCCTGTCCGAGGGGCGCAGCTGCGCGGCCGCCGCCGGGTCGCGCTCGGTCAGAAGCCCGTGCAGCGCGCGCGAGGTTTCGACCGCGCCGCGCTCGCGCCAATAGCCGCGGATATCCTCAGGGATTTCGGGCACCGGCGAAAGGCCCTCCAGCAGCGCCTTGAAGTAAAGCCCCGTGCCGCCGACAAAAACCGGGATCAGACCTTGCGCCCGCGCTTCGCTGATCGCCCCGGCTGCGTCGTCCAGCCATTGCGCCACCGAATAGGGCGCGGCGCCTGAACGGAAACCATAGAGCCGGTGCGGCGCGCGCGCCTGATCCGCTTCAGACGGCCGCGCGGTCACGATCCGCAGTTCGCGGTAGACCTGCATGCTGTCGGCGTTGACGATCATGCCGCCGCGCCGCTCAGCGAGGTCTAGCGCGAGGGCGGACTTGCCGCTTGCCGTCGGCCCTGCGATAAGGATGGCGTCCGTAGCGGTCATTGCGTTCTCCCGAGGCGCGTGGCCCCGCTCATTCTATCTGTTCGCTGCATGGATGCCCGATGTCTCATGTGCTGGTCCTGATGGCGCCCGCGCCGGGCGACGATGTCGCCGCGCTGATCGACGCCGCGCAGGCCGCGCTGCCTACGGCCGGCGAGGCGCGCTGGCTCGCGCCGGGCAAGGCCGCCGAAATCACCCTGCCCAACGCCGCGCCCGACACGCTGGTGGGCTGGCACGAGACGATGTCTGAACTCATCGGCGCGCGCGCGGTCGACTACGCCATCGTCCCGGCCGAGAACCGGCGCAAGCGCCTGCTGATCGCCGACATGGACAGCACCATCATCGGGCAGGAATGCCTTGATGAAGTCGCTGACGCGGTCGGGATCAAGCCCCAGGTCGCGGCGATCACCGAGCGTGCGATGCGCGGCGACTTGAACTTCGAGGACGCGCTGCGCGAGCGGATCGGGCTTCTGCTCGGGCTGCCCGAGGCGGCGCTGGCCGAGGTGCTGGCGACGCGCATCGCGCTCAACCCCGGCGCGCGCGAACTGGTCGGGACCATGCGCGCGAACGGCGCGGTGACGATCCTCGTCTCTGGCGGCTTCACCTTCTTCACCGGCGCAATCGCGGCGCGCGCGGGCTTCGACACGCATCGCGGCAACGTGCTTCTGTTCGAGGGCGGCAAGCTGATCGGCGTCGCCGAGCCGATCCTGGGCCGCGAAGCCAAGCGCGAGACGCTTTTGCAGCAGAGCCGCGCGCATGACATCCCGCTCACCGACGCGCTCGCGGTGGGCGACGGCGCGAACGATCTGGCGATGCTGGAGCTGGCCGGCCTCGGCGTCGCCTTCCACGCCAAGCCGGTCGTCGCCGCGCAGGCCGACGCCAGCATTCGCCACTGCGATCTGACCGCCCTGCTCTATCTTCAGGGCTATCCGGAGAGCGCCTTCAGCGCCGAATGAGCAGCGCGCCCAACGGCCGCGGCAGGTTTGCATGATGGTGACTTATTGGGTATCTAGCCCGCAATGATGGCGACTTTCGTCTGAGGCTTCCGGCGGCGTTCGCAGACGGATTGCGGGCGGCCAATTGATTCAGGAGAGCGGTCTTGAACATCTGCATGATCGGCGCGGGCTATGTCGGGTTGGTGTCCGCGGCCTGTTTTTCCAATTTCGGCTGGCATGTGCACTGCATCGACAAGGATGCGGACAAGGTCTCCGGGATCGTCAACGGTCGGATGCCGATCTATGAGCCGGGGCTGGAGGAACTGGTCGAACGCAACATCAAGGCTGGCCGCCTCCATGTCTCGACTGAGCTGGCCGAAGCCGTGCGCAACGCCGATCTGGTCTTCCTCGCCGTGGGCACGCCGATGCGCCGCGGCGACGGTTATGCCGATCTGCGCTACGTTTATGAGGCGGTCGCCGAGATGGCCCCGCATCTGGAGGGCTTCACCGTCGTCACGACAAAGTCGACGGTGCCGGTCGGCACAAGCCGGGAGATCGAGCGGCGGCTGCGCGAGCTGCGCCCCGATGCCGACTTCGCCGTATGCTCCAACCCGGAGTTCCTGCGCGAAGGCTCCGCGATCCAGGACTTCACCCATCCCGACCGCGTGCTCGTGGGCGTGGACGACGACCGCGCCAAGGCGACGATGGAGCGGGTCTATGAACCGCTGCGGCTGCGCAGCGCGCCGGTGATCTTCGTCGGGCGCGAGTCCGCCGAACTGGCGAAGTATGCGGCCAATGCCTTCCTCGCCATGAAGATCAGCTTCATCAACGAGATTTCCGATCTGTGCGAGGAGGTCGGCGCGGATGTGCAGCAGGTGGCAACCGCGATCGGCTCCGACCGGCGCATCGGCGACAAGTTCCTGCATCCCGGGCCGGGTTTCGGCGGCTCCTGCTTCCCCAAGGACGTTTCCGCGCTGGTGCGTACCGGCCGGGAGGCGCGCGCGCCGC
>CAYYSM010000104.1:0-4673 GCA_964474225.1 uncultured Hyphomicrobiaceae bacterium | reverse complement strand
GAAGGTGAACACCGAGCGCAAGATCGCCATGATCCCGCGCATCGAACGCGCCGCTGGCGGCGAGGTGCGCGACAAGACCATCGCCTGTCTCGGCGTGACCTTCAAGCCGAACACGGACGACATGCGCGAGTCGCCCAGCCTCGTGATCCTGCCGATGCTGATGGAGCGCGGCGCGAAAGTGCGCGCCTACGATCCGCAGGGCCGCGCGAACGCCGAGCCTCTCTTGCCGGGCGTCGAATGGGCGGATGGCGCGCTGGAGGCGGCCGAGGGGGCGGACCTGCTGGTGATCCTCACCGAATGGAACGAGTTTCGCGCCCTGAACCTGCGCGCGCTGAAGGAGCGGATGCGTGGGCCCATCATCGTGGATCTGCGCAACGTCATGCGCCCGGAAGTCGCCGCCGAGGAAGGCTTCGTCTACTACGGCGTGGGGCGGCTCGTGGAAGGCGGCGAGCCTCAAACGACTGCGCCAGTCAGCGACCCGCTCTCCGAGGGGGGCCAACACGCCGTAACCGAGATGAGCGACGCCACTGACGCCTGAGTGACAGCAGCGGGCGGTTTACCGCCCCGCGCCTGATCCCGGCCAGCCCGGCAGATTGCGCTGCCACGACGACCGGCTCCGCTGCGCTCGGCGAACCTGCCGCCGCACCTGCCTGCGCCGCACTTCCCGGCGCTGCGCCCGCCTCTCCCGCGCCTGAATGCGCTGGGTGCGGGTGGGCCGGTTGCTGGTGGTCGTGTTCCTTTGCGGTGCGGCCTGCGGCGTTGCTTCCGGCTCGCTTTCGGCCTGCTCTTCCTGCGGCTCGGGTTCTGGCATCGGCTCGCCGCGCATCCATGGCGGAAGATAAGACGGACGGTCCTTCAAGGCCTCCAGACCTGCGCCGGGATCGAGCGAAGCAACCCGTGATCCTGAACCGCCGCCGTTGCAATAGTTGTCCGGGGCGTTGCGCGCGGAACTGAGCAGGGCGCGCGTCGGCTGTTTCAGCGGCAGCTTTGCCTTGGCGACGCGGTTGAAGCGGGCCACGGCGTTCCGGCTCATCGGCCCCCAGATGTTGTCCACCCGGCCGCGATAGCACCCAAGCCGTGACAGCTCCTGCTGCACCTTGGCGGCGAAGTCCGGCCCCGGCGGCAAGAGCTGCAGCGCCTGCTCATCCGTCGTCAACGCCGTTTTCTGCTCGCCCTGGGCGACGACGACGCGTGTGCCGCTCTCCGACCCATCCGCCTTCGGCACAGGCAGAGGTATCAATCCGTCTGCAAGGCTGGCCACCGTCAAGGGCGCGTCGGCGTCTGCGTTTTCCTGAGCCTTGTCAGAGGCTTCTTGGGCCAGAGTTGTCTTGGGATGCGCGGACGAATTGGCAAGATCGAATTCCACCGACGCGGGCTCGCCGCTCTCCGCCGGGGCCGACGCGCCGAAATCCGTCTTCGCCAGATCATTGGTGTTTGTTTCAACCGGCGCCTGACCGGAGCGAGAGGATACAAACAGCAGTGCTAAAAGCGCAGATAACGCAACCGGCCGCCACATCATCAAGCTCCAATACGGGGAACACAACGAAGCCCGCCTGACAAGCGAGCGGTTTTAACAATATATGAAAGGACTATACCTAGAAAGCGGCCTGAAGGATAGCGCCGATCGATGAAAAATGGCGGGAGTGTGGATGGACACTTACGATTCCATGAGCCGCTCTCGCGCCGGCGTGCCGCGATGAAATGGTCCGGCTGGCGGCTGGGCGCCGTCACGCGCGGGAACGGCGAAGCGGCAAAAGATGTTGATAGGGCGTGAGCAATCGCTTCGGAACCGCCCTTCCGCCTTGAATCGCCGGATCGCCTCGTACGAGGTTCCGGGAAGCCCCTGGCAAGGCGCTTCCGAATAATGGAAAGGAGACACGCAGAATGAAGCTCAGCGCGCGCAACAAGCTGAAAGGCACGGTCAGCCAGATCAAGGAAGGCCCGGTGAACAGCACGGTGCAGGTCGATGTGGGCGGCGGCAACGTGGTCACGGCGATGGTGACGAGCGAGGCGGTCGCCGATCTCGGGCTGTCCGAGGGCAAGGAGGTCTACGTCATCATCAAGGCGTCGCAGGTCATGCTCGGCGCGGAATGACGAAGGGCGGGCGCGCAGACCAGCCGCCCGCTCTCGGTTCGCTCCACGCTGACCGGCACGCCGTAGACCGCGCTCAAGGTTTCGCCGGTCAGCGCCTCCTGCGGCTTCCCGCGCCCGACGATTTCCCCGTCGCGCATCAGCAGCACATCCGCGCCCAGCGCGAAAGCCTGGTCCGGGTCATGCGTGGAGAGGATCACGCCGCGCTCGTCGGTATCCGCATCGCGGGCCAGCTTCGCGACCTCCGCGAGCACGCGCGCCTGGTTGCCGAAGTCGAGGCTCGCCGTCGGCTCGTCCATCACCAGCAGCGGCGCCTCCTGCGCCAGCGCGCGGGCGATCAGCACGAGTTGGCGCTGCCCGCCCGAGAGCCGCGAATAGTCCCGACCTGCCAGATCGGCGATGCCGAGACGCTCCAGCGCGCTTTCGGCCACCCACCGGTCCGCCGCGCCGGGCTGGGCGAACGCGCCGAGCCGCGCCGTGCGCCCCATCAGCACGATCTCGATGGCCTCATAAGGGAACGGCGGCGCGTGCTGCTGCGGCACATAGGCGATGGCCTGGGCGATCCGCGCGCGCGACAGTCCAGCCAGCGAGGCGCCATCGACTCGAACATCGCCGCCGAGCGCGGGGATCAGGCCTAGCAGCGTCTTGAACAGCGTGGTCTTGCCGCAGCCGTTCGGGCCGAGCAGGCACAGGATTTCGCCGGGGCGCACATCAAGCGACAGGCCGGAGCCGATCGCCTTCCCGCCGTGGCCGATTGCGAGGCCGCGCGCTTCCAGCATCACGACCACCCGCGCCGGCCGCGCGCCAAGAGCCAGACAAAAAACGGCGCACCGATCACTGCTGTGAGGATGCCCAGCGGCACTTCCGTCTGCGCGATGGTGCGCGCCAGCGTGTCAACGATCAGCAGATAGCCCGCGCCGATCGCCGCCGAGACGGGCAAGAGCCGCCCGAAGCCCGGCCCGACCAGCATCCGCCCGATATGCGGGATCACCAGCCCGACCCAGCCGATCACGCCCGCGACCGCCGTGACGCTCGCGGTTATCAGCGTCGCCGCCGCGATGGTCCACAGCCGTAGCCGCCCGGCCTCGACGCCGAGCGCACGCGCCTCCTCGTCCCCCATGCCGAGCACGTTGATCCGCCAGCGCAGAAGGCCGAGCGCGGCCAGGCCGAGTGTCACCGGCGCGATCGCAGGCGCGACATCCTCCGGCGTCACCGCCGCGAGCGAGCCGAGCAGCCAGAAGGTGATCGCGGGAAGCTGGTCATAAGGATCGGCCAGCACCTTGACCAGCGAGGTCGCCGCCCCGGCCAGCGCGCCGATTACGACGCCGGTCAGCACGAGGATCAGCGTCCGGTCGCCGTGGCGCACCGCGCCCGCCACCACCAGCACCAGCGCGACTGCGGCCATCCCGCCAGCGAACGCCGCAAGCTGAATGCCGATCACCGGCAGCGACAGGAAGATGCCCAGCACCGCGCCAAGCCCCGCGCCGGCGGAAACGCCGAGGATATCAGGCGAGACCAGCGGGTTCCGGAACAGCGCCTGATAGGACGCCCCCGCTGCCGCCAGCGCCGCGCCCACCAGCAGCGCCGCGGCCACGCGCGGCAGGCGGATGTTCCACACCACGATCTGCGACTGCGCATCGCCCGCCCCGACGAGCGCCGCCACCACCTGCCCCGGCGAAAGCTGATACGGCCCGATCATCAGCGCCGCCAGCGCAAGCAGCGCCAGCGCGCCGGCGAGCATCACCCCGAGGCTCAAGCCCCCGGCGCGCGCGCGGATGCGGTTTACTGCGGCGGTCGTCCCTTGGCCCATTCAAGCAGCGTGTTCAGTTTCTCGTCGCTCAGATCGAGATGATAATACAGCTTGTAGAAGTCCTTGACCTCCTTGGCGAGATCACCCTCCCAACGGTCGGGATAGAGCGTCGCCGCCATCCATTTCAGGCCCATCATGCGGTTAATGGACGGCGGCCGGTCGATCCAGCCGAACGGTGCGGACGGCGCGAGGTAGACCCGGCCGCGCTTGACCGCCTCAATGCCCTGCCAGAGCGGATTGTCCCAGACATTCTTGTAGAAGGTCGGATCCCAGGTGACGATCGTGTCCGGGTTGGCGACGATCACCTGCTCGATCGAGGCCTGAACGATCCGCCCGCGCCCCGGCGCGTCCGCGACGTTGATGCCGCCGGCGCGCTCGATGATCTCCGTGTTGATGGAGCCGCGCGTGCCGGTTTCAAGGCCCGCCGGGCCGCGGGCCAGATAGACCCGAGGGCGCTCGTCCTCCGGCAGCTCGGCCACGATCTGGTCGATCCGCGCGAAGGTCGCCTCGACAGCGCGCGCCAGCCGCTCGCCGCGCTCCGGCACGCCGAGAATATCGCCCATGAGCCGCAGCGCCTGGGGCGTCGCCTCGAAGCGCCCGTCGATCAGCACGTACGGCATGCCGGTCTGGGCCTGAGTGCGGTTGGCGAGGTCGATATAGGTGTCGCGGACCGAGCCGAAGTCGAAGATCAGGTCCGGCGCGATCTCCAGCACGCGCTCCAGATTGGCCTCGCCGCCGCGCCCGGTCAGCCGCCCGGTCTCCGGCAGGTCGC
>CAYYSM010000103.1:0-7862 GCA_964474225.1 uncultured Hyphomicrobiaceae bacterium | reverse complement strand
TGCCGCAACCCTCCCATGCGCCGCGCCGGGGTTGACGCCGCCCGCCCCCGCCCTCACCGTTTAGGCCTCATCGCTCCGCCGGCCCGCGCGCGCCGCCGCGCCGCCGATCACCGGTCCACTTTGATTCGACGCGCGATTTGACCGAAAACCGGTTCCCACTTTTCGGATCGCGCTACAAGGACGCCGCATGCTCCAGGCCCCCGCCACCGAGGCCGCCAGCGCCCAGCGCCTGCGTGACATCGGGCTGATGTGCTGCACCGTTACCCTGTTCGGCGCGCTCGACACGACCGCGAAATACCTCGCAACCGTCAGCGGCCTGCCAGTCACGCAAGTGATCTGGATGCGCTTTATCATGCACCTGCCGTTCGCGCTGGCCGCCGTCGGCCCGGCGGTGTTCATCGCGGCGCTGCGCTCAAACCGGCCGGGCCTGCAATGGCTGCGCAGCACATTCCTGTTCCTCACGACGGCGTTCAACTTCGCCGCCCTGCTCTATCTCCAGCTTGATCAGACCGTAACGATCTTCTTCCTCGGCCCGCTGCTCATCGCCGCGCTCGCTGGGCCGCTGCTCGGCGAATGGGTCGGCTGGCGGCGCTTCCTGGCGATCTGCACCGGGTTCATCGGCGTGCTGTTCGTGGTGCGCCCCGGCTTCGGCGGGGTGCACTGGGCGGTCCTGTTTTCCTTCGGCGCGGTGACGACCTACGCGCTCTACAACATCGCTACGCGCTACCTCGCGCACCACGACACATGGCGCACCACGCTGGTCTACTCGCCGCTCGCCGGGGTGTTGGGCATGGCCCCGTTCGCGCTTTACAACTGGCAATGGCCGGCTGATTCGTTCACCTGGCTGCTGCTGCTCTCGCTCGGCTTCTGGGGCGGGCTGGGGCACTGGCTGCTGATTTTGGCGCACAGGAACACGCCCTCGCCGGTGCTGGCGCCGTTCGTCTATTTCGGGCTGATCTCGGTGACGGGCCTGCAATATGTGGTGTTTGGCGATGTGCCGAGCGCGTGGACCCTGCTGGGCGGGCTGATCATCGTCGGCGCGGGGCTCTATCTGCTCTACCGCGAGCGGCAGGTGAAGCCGGAGCCAGCGCTGATCCCGCCGAAGTAACAGAACGCGATCAGCATATGCGCGGCAGCGGGTCGTCCTCCAGCTCGTCGAGCAGACGCTCGCCCCCGATCTCGGTTTCCAGCACGACACGCGGCGCGCCCTCTTCGATCTGGCCGATCTCGGCGGCCTGCGCGCCGTCGGGCAGCGCGCGCCACGCGTCCAGCAGCCGGCCGGCCTCCTCTGGCGCGGCCACTGCCACGACGCGGCCTTCGCAGGCCAGGTAATACGGATCGAAGCCCAACATCTCGCACACGCTGGTGGTCGCCGGATGCAGCGGGATCTGCGGCTCAACCAGGCGGATGCCTTGGCCGGTCGCCTGCGCGATCTCGTTCGCCACCGTCGCCAGCCCGCCGCGTGTGGGATCGCGCAGGAAGCGCAAGCCATCGAGCGGCCACGCGGCCTCGCACAGCCCCAGCACAGACGCGCAGTCAGACTGAACATCGCCGCGCAGGTCAAAGTCCTCGCGCGCGAGCATCACCGCGGTGCCGTGATCGCCGACCGGCCCGCTGACTAGCACCTTGTCGCCGGGCCGCACACCGTCGAAAGAGAGGCCCGCGCGCGCCGTCTCGCCCAGTCCGGTGACGGTGAGGTACGCCCCGCCGCCCTGGCCGTGCGGGACGACCTTGGTATCACCCGCGAGCACCGCCGCGCCGGCGCCGCGCACCGCGCGCGCAAAGCTCTGGACGAGCCGGGACAACTGATCGACCGGCAGGCCTTCTTCCAGGATGGCGCTCAAGCTGAACCAGCGCGGGCGCGCGCCGCACACCGCCAGATCGTTGATCGTGCCGTTCGCCGCCAGTGTGCCGAGATCGCCGCCCGGGAATTCCAGCGGCTGCACGGTGAAGCCGTCGACCGTCATCATCAGGTCGCCGCCCGTCGCGGGCACCGGCGTCGCGTCCAGGCCCTGCGCGAGCGCAGGTTCATCAAACGCGGCGAAGAAATGCGTCTCGATGAGCTGGCGCATCAGCCGGCCGCCATTGCCATGCGCCAGCGAAATCCTGTCCTCACTCATCATCCGCCTCGTTTGCCTGGCGCGCAGCGTATTCGACAAGCTGGCCAATGGCGAGGCCGCCGTCATTGGCGGGGAGGCGTTCGGGGATGACGACCGCGAAGCCCCCTTCCGCGAGCCGGGCGGACAGCGTTTCGGCCAGCATACGGTTCTGGAATACGCCGCCGGTCAGGCCGACGGCTTCGACCTCGGCCTCTTGCGCCAACGCGAGGACCTGCCGCACGGCGGCGTCGGCAACCGAGGTGTGAAAGCCCGCCGCCTTTTCCGCCGCGCTCAAATCATCGCGCAGCAGCAAGTCAAGCAGCGGCGTCCAGTCGAGCCGCAGCACGCCGTCACTATCGCGGAACAGCGGCACCTCGACGGCCGGCCCCTCGTCCGCCACTGAGGCTTCCAGCTCCATCGGCCCCTGCCCTTCGAAGCTCGCCACATCGCGCCCCAGCGCAAGGCACGCCGCGGCGTCGAACAGCCGGCCCACCGCCGACGTTGCCGGCGCATTGAGCCCCTTCCGCCAGGCAGCCTGCGCCAACGCCATGCCCTCGATGTCGCGCGGGAAGGCGCGCCCCGCCGCCCAGCACATCGCCGCCGCGCTGCGCCACGGTTCGCGCCCGGCCTTGTCGCCGCCGATGGGCTGGAACGGCCGCCACGACCCGGCCCGCCGCCAGCGCCCCGGTCCGCCGCCCAGCGCCTCGCCGCCCCAGAGCGTGCCGTCCCCGCCGTAGCCGACGCCGTCCCATGCCAGCACGAGCCAGCGCCGCACATCGGGCCGCTCGGCCGCCAGCGCGGACGCATGGGCGAAGTGGTGGAAGACGGCGCTGACTGGCAGCCCCGTCTCGCGCGCCCAGCGCCGCGAGGCATAGCCGGGGTGCGCGTCGCAAACGATCCGCTCTGGCGCGACGCCGTAAAGCCGCGGCAGATCGGCGGCGACCGTCTCGTAGACCGCCAGCGCGCGCGGACTGTCGAGATCGCCGATATGCGGCGAAAGCACCGCGCGGTTTCCCCAGCCAAGCGCGAGTGTCGCCTTCATGTGTCCGCCGGCCGCCAGCACCGGCGTATCCAGTCGGAACGGAAGCTCAACCTCCACCGGCGCAATCCCACGGCCGGAACGGATGGTCCGCGCGCGCCCGGCGATCGGCCGGACGACGCTGTCATCGGCGGGCCGCGCGATTGGCCGGTCGTGGTGAAGAAAGGCATCGGCCACGCCACCGAGACGCGCCGCGGCCTCCTCCGTGTCGGTGATGACCGGCTCGCCGGAGATGTTGCCAGAGGTGGCGACCAGCGGCCCGCCAAAATCGGTGAGCAGCAGATGATGCAGCGGGCTGTAGGGCAGGAACGCGCCGATCTCGTCAAGGCCCGGCGCAATATCGGGCGCGAGATCGGCATCGGCGCGCTTCGGCGTCAACACGATGGGCCGGACCGGATCGCGCAGCGCCGCGGCGGCTGTCGCATCCGGCGCGAGGTGAGCGCGCACAGCGTCCAGCCCGTCCGCGCCGGCCATCGGGAACATCACCGCGAGCGGCTTGTGCGGCCGGTTCTTGCGCGCGCGCAAGGCCGCGACCGCGTCTGCAGCCCGCGCATCACACATCAGATGATAGCCGCCGACGCCCTTCACCGCGACGATCCCGCCCCCCTTCAGCCGCGCGACGCAGGCCGCGAGCGCCGCCTCGGTCGCCTCGATCCGCGTGTCGCCCTCCACATAGCTCAGCGACGGCCCGCAGGCCGGGCAGGCCAGCGGCTGCGCGTGAAAGCGCCGGTCCGCCGGGTCCGCGAACTCCGCGCGGCAGTCGGCGCAAAGCGGGAAACCCACCATCGTCGTCGCCGCGCGGTCATAGGGCAGCCCGGTGATGATCGTGTAGCGCGGGCCGCATTGCGTGCAGTTTATGAAGGGGTAGCGGTGCCGGCGCGCCTGCGGGTCGGTCAGTTCGCGCAGGCAGTCATCGCAGACGAACAGGTCGGGCGGCAGGCTGACGGAAGGCGCGTCATTCGCCGCGCTCGCGGCGATGGCAAAGTCCGCGAGGCCTGAGGGCGCGGCATCCTCGCACGCCATGATCTCGGGGCGCGCGAGCGGCGGCGCATCGGCGATCAACCGCGCCGCGAAATCATCGAGCGCCGCTTGCGGCCCCTCGACATGGATCAGCACCTGGCCGGAGGCATTGCGCACCCAGCCCGCAACCCCGACCGATCGCGCCAGCCGGTAAACGAACGGGCGAAACCCGACCCCCTGAACGCGCCCGCCGACGCTTAACCGCCGCGCGCATCGCGCTTCGACCGGGGCGGGCGGCGCGCTCATGCAGGCTCGCGCTCGCGCTGCGTGCGCACGCCGGAGGACCACCAGATGCGGCACGCGCCCTCGTCCGACACCATGCACGGGCCGACCGGATTGCGCGGCGTGCACGCCTTGCCGTAGAGCGCGCATTCATCCGGGTAGATCTTGCCGAGCACCACGCGGGCGCAATCGCACCCCGGCGGCATCTGCCCCGCGCGCTTGCGGTCCTCGGCCGGGTCGACGGCGAAGCGCAAGCGCGCGTCATGCGCGGCGTAGTCCGGTTTGAGCGCATAGCCCGAGGCCGGAATTTCGCCGATGCCGCGCCAGTTGGCGGGCGTCACGTCCATCACGCGGTTCAGGATGTCCTGCGCGCAGGCATTGCCCTCCGGGCGCACCACCTCGCCATAACAGTTGTCGAGGAAGGGCTGACCTTCGACATACTGGCGCACGGCCGAGTAAATCCCCGATAGCAGGCTCTCGGTGTGGAACCCAGCCACAGCAGCCGGCACGCCGTGGTCATCCACCACAAAGCGCCATTCATTCGCGCCCATGATGGTGGCGACGTGGCCCGGCGCGACCAGCGCGTCAAATCCGGGGGCCTCGCTGTCCAGCAGCATCGCGACCGCCGGCCAGGTGCGCCGCCCGGCTAGCAGGAGCGACAGGTTGTCCGACACGCCTTCGGCCATCAGGCTGGCGACAGGGGCCATCGTTGTCTCGAAGCCGGCGGCGAAGAACACCACCTCGCGCTCCGGCGCGTCGCGGGCGATGCGCAGCGCCTCCTGCGGCGAAGCGATCGGGCGGACATCCGCGCCGGCGTCTTTCACCGCCTGAAGGCTGCGGGGCATCCGCTTCGGCACGTTGGCGGGCACATGCAGCATGTCGCCGAACGCCACGAGCGTCACGTCCGGGCGCTGCGCCAGTTCGATCGCCGCGAAGATGTCCTCTTCCGGGCAGACGCAGACCGGACAGCCCGGCCCCGGGATCAGCTCGACGCCCTCGGGCATGACCGCGCGAACCCCGGCCTTGGAGATCGTGCGCTCGTGACCGCCGCAGACATTGAGCACGCGGACATGCTGGCCCGCACTGACTTCACGGATGCGCTCAAGCCATTCCTTCGGCGTGGGCATGGTCGCCTCCCGTTATTCGGCGGCGTGCATCAGCGCGCCGTCCGGCTGCATGACCGGGTTCAGCGGCGCGCCCGCCTTCAGGTCGGCGACGCGGGCGTCCAGCCAGTCCAACCACGGCGCGAGGCTCTCAGCATCGCGGCTGGAGACCATCAGGCACGGCGCGGCGTTCGCCAGATTGCGAAGGGCGGCTTCCGCGCGCGCGGGCTGGAAGTCGTCGAGCACGGCGAGCAGATCGCCCTTCGTCAACAGCATCAGGTCGGTGGAGCGGAACATGACCGGATATTTCGCCGGCTTGTCATCGCCCTCGGTCGTCGAGAGCAGCGTGACGTTCAGATGATGGCCCAGATCAAAGCTCGCCGGGCAGACGAGGTTGCCGACATTCTCGATAAACAGGATGTCGAGATCGGCGAGATTGAGGTCGTGCAGCGCGCGGTGGACCATGTGCGCGTCCAGGTGGCAGGCGGTTCCGGTCGAAATCTGCACCGCCGGCACCCCCTTGGCGCGGATGCGCTCGGCGTCGTTCTCGGTCTCCAAATCGCCCTCGATCACGCCGATGCGGTAGCGCCCGGCCAGCGCGTCGATCGTCGCCTCCAAAAGCGCCGTCTTGCCCGCGCCGGGCGACGACATGAGATTGACGCACAGCACGCCCGCGCGGTCCAGATGCTCGCGGTTATGCGCGGCGGCGTGGTTGTTCTTCGACAGCAGGTTGGAGAGCACCGAAACCGTTTCGGTCGCCTCGTCCTTCGGCAGATTTTCGAGACTGTCAGGCGTGGTGGAGCAACCGCAGGTTCCGCACATTCGACCCTCCCTAGTTCGCCGGGGCGGCTGCCCGGCTGAGTTCGACGCTTTTCAGCAGCAGTTCATCGCCGGCGACGACCCTCACGCGCCAGTCGCCGCAGGCGGCGCACACCAGCTTGTTCGGCGCGGCCGGGCCTTGCGTGCCGCAGGACGTGCAGTTCACGCGGATATCGCCCGTTTCGACAACCAGTTCCGCCTTTGAGGCCACAGAGCCCGCGCGCGCGATCGGGAACGCGCTTTGCAACAGGTCAATCTCGACGCCGGACAGCGGGCCGATCAGCACCGTCACGCTCGTCACCTGCGATGCGCCGTTCAACGCCGCGACCCGCTCGACCTCGCCGATCAACCCCTGACACACCGCCAGCTCATGCACGCGCGGCGTCCTCCTGTTCGAGGATCTGGTCGTAGAGTTCCCAGGTCGAGCGCGCCTCGGCTTCTGTCATCTTCTGCAGCGCGTAGCCGACATGCACCATCACCATGTCGCCGGGCGCGACCGTCTCATGCTGCATCATGAACAGGCTGACGGTGCGCTCGACGCCCTTCGCCTCGCAGCGGGCGTTCAGCCCGTCGACCTCCACCACGCGCATCGGGATCGCCAGACACATGCTCCGACCCTTTTCGTCCGGTGCAAATTGGTTACTGACCTTACTGCATAACCTGTCAACTTTCCTTGACCGTTATCAAAGAAGGTCATGACCGGATCGTGATATTTGAATGATTAACGTTTAGTCAGGCGGTGATCCGGACACGCGATGGTTATGGCGGGCGACATCCTGATCCTCGGGCTCGGCAACCGGCTGATGACCGATGACGCGGCCGGGCCGCTGGTCATCGACCGGCTCGCGGAGAGCGGCGTGAAGGGCGCGCGGCTGTGCGACGGCGGGACGATTGGCATGGCGCTTCTGCCCGAGATCGAGACCTGCGCCGCGCTGATCGCGGTGGATGCCGCGCATTTCGAGGCCGCACCCGGAACCGTCCGCGTGTTCGAGGGCGCGGCGATGGACCGCCAGCTCGGCGCCAAGAAGTTCAGCGCCCATGACGTCGCGCTGTCCGACCTGATCGGCGCGGCGGCCATGCGCGGCACCTGCCCGGCGCGGCGCGCGCTCGTTGGCGTGCAGCCCGAGCAGACCACGCTCGGCATGGAGCCGACCCCGGCGGTGGCCGCTGCGCTCGACGATGTGGCCGCACGCGTCCGCGCACTCGCCGCGCGCTGGCAAGCGGAGGTCGCAGCGGCATGAGCCACAAGATCTTCGAAGCGCCGCCGCCGGACCCCAAGGGCTTCACCACGGGCCTTGCCGACGCCGTGCTCCCGGAGATTGCGGCGCTGCTGGACGACCTCATCGAAAACGGCAACGAAGGCGCGATCGACCTGCGCAGCCTGCCCATGACCGACGCCGACCGCGAGGCGCTGCGCGAGAAGCTCGGCACGGGCGAGGTGCGCGCCACGCTGGAGGTCGCCGGCACATCGACCGTCGAGGAGACCGCGATCCGGGGCGTCTGGTGGATACGCCACGAGGCGGCCGACGGCCAGGTGGCGAACGAGCACATCGCCATCAC
>CAYYSM010000102.1:0-7875 GCA_964474225.1 uncultured Hyphomicrobiaceae bacterium | reverse complement strand
TCACCGCCGCCGGCGGCGCGGGCTGGCAGCTTGCCGAGTGGATCGTCGAGGGCGAACCGTCCATTGACATGATGGGCGTCGACCCGCGGCGCTTTGGCCCTTACGCCGCGCGCGGCTACCTCAAGGAGAAGAACGAGGAAGCCTACGCCAACGTCTTCACGGTTCATTACCCGGACGAGGAACGCGTGGCCGCCCGCCCGCTCAAGACCTCGCCCTGCTACAGCCGCATGGCGGAGCACGGCGCAGTGTTCGGCTCGGTCTATGGCTGGGAGCGGCCCAACTGGTTCGCGCCGAAGGACTATGCCATCAAGGTCGAGGATCTGAACCGGCCGGACGTGATCTGTGGCGAGAACTATCCAACGCCCGACAACGAGGGTAAGGTCCGCGAGCTGTGGAGCTTCCGCCGCTCCAACTATTTCGAGCATGTCGGCAACGAGGCCCGGCACGTTCATGAGAATGTCGGCGTTCTCGACATGTCGGCCTTCGCGAAGATGATGGTGACTGGCCCGGGCGCCGAAGCCTGGCTGGAGTCGCTGGTGGCCAACCGCATTCCGAAAAAGATCGGGCGGATCGGCCTATGCCACATGCTGTCGCTGAACGGCGGCGTGCGCAGCGAGTTCACGATCTACAAGACCGGCCCGGAGTCGTTCTACCTCGTCTCCGCCGGCGCGTTCGAGCGGCACGACCACGACTATCTGAAAAAGCTCGCCCCGCGCGATGGCAGCGTGCAGCTCCAGCCAATCACGACGCAGTACGGCGTGCTGGTGCTCGCCGGCCCGAAGGCGCGCGACGTGCTCGGGCAGTTGACCGACTTCGATCTGGGCAACGAGGCGTTTCCCTGGCTGACTGGCAAGCAGATCAACATCGGCCATGCGATGGCCCACGCGCTGCGCGTCAACTTCGTCGGCGAGCTGGGCTGGGAGCTGCATCACCCGATGGAGATGCAGAACACCATCTTCGATCTGCTGTTCGAGGCGGGCGCGCCCTACGACATCAAGCCGTTCGGCATCCGCGCGATGGACACCATGCGCATCGAGAAGTCCTACCGCCTGATCCCGCGCGAGCTGTCGATCGAGTATTCGGCGCTGGAGTCGGGTCTGGACCGCTTCGTGCGGCTCAACAAGCCAAACTTCATCGGCCGGGACGCCCTTATCGAATGGCAGCAGCGCGGCTTCAATAACCGCCTCGTGACCATGGAGGTCGGCGAGATCAAGGACTCCGATCCACGCGGCAACGAACCCATATATCGGAATGGGACGATGGTCGGGCGCTGCACCAGCGGCGGTTACGGTTGGCGGCTTGGCCACTCTGTTGCGCTGGGCATGGTGCCTCCGGAGATGTCGGCCGAGGGCGAGGAATTCGAGGTGGAAATCCTCGGCGAGCGTCATCCCGCCCGCGTCATTCCCGAAAGCCCGTTCGACCCGGATAACGAACGGTTGAGGGCGTGATCGGGCCAGATGTCGCAAATCGCCATGCCGGCGGCGCGGCTGGGCCGTCCGGTCAGTTTACAGCGCAGTAGGCTGATTCTTGTACTTTGGCAGGGTGTTAGCGCGGAACGGCGGTCACCTCCCAGCCGCCGCCGCGCATCCGGCGCGACGGCCCGGTAAAGGCGCTTAACGACGTGAAGGCGGGTATGGCGATGAGCGTTTACGACGAAATGGAAGCGGCCGCTGCGAAGGCCGGGGAAGAGCCTGATGATATGCCCGCTGGCTTTCACCCGTCGGTCACCACGGAAATGAGTGTGGAAGAGCGCGCGGGCTGCCTGGCGCGCAACGCCTCCATCGAGATCATTCCGAGCACGGCCGACAAGATCTCGGACTTCCGCGATCTGATGCCGCTGGGCGCGCGCGTCTTCGTACCGTTCCTGCCGAAGACCGAGTTCGCGGACTGTATTCCGCTGTCCACCCGCCTGCGCAACGAAAGCATGGAGCCGGTGCCGCATATCGCCGCGCGGCGCCTGCGCTCACGCGACGAACTGACCGACACCCTCGCGGCGCTTCGCGAGCAGGCGCGCGTCCGGGAGGTGCTGGTCATCGCGGGCGACCCGGAGGAGCCAGCCGGCCCGTTCGAGAACAGCATGGCCGTGCTGGAAACGGGCCTGCTGGAAGAATTCGGCATCGGGACGATTTTTGTCGGCGGCCAGCCCGAGGGCATCCCCGGCGTTCCGATCGAGGATGTGAGCAACGCGCTGGACTGGAAATACGCCTACGCCAAGCAGAGCGCGGCGGACGTCCGGCTCGTCACCCAGTTCGTGCTCGACCCGGACAATCTCATGGCGTGGCGGCGCGATCTGGCCGAGCGCGGCATCGACCTGCCGCTGCATGTCGGCGTGGCCGGCCCGACCAGTCTGAAAACGCTGATGAAATTCGCGGGCCTTACCGGCGCGAAGGCCTCGTTCCGCGCGATGCGCAAATACGGCGTCAAGCTCACCCGCCTGAGCGACACCGCCGTGCCCGACGATCTGGTCTATCTTCTGGCCAGCGAGACTGAAGGCGCGCGGGTGCATGGGCTGCACGTCTATACCTTCGGCGGCTTCCCCCGCGCGGTGGAATGGCTGAGCAAGTGGCGCGCGGGCGCGCCGCAGGATTGCCGGCAGGCCGGTTACGCGACAGCCTGAGCCGTAGCTCCTCTCAAAGCTGCGAAAGCCGGACGGGTTCGCCCCTTCCGGCTTTTTTGTTCGCGCTGTCCAGCAGCCAATCTTGGAATCGCGTCTGCGCGCCTGTACACAGGACTCAAGGAAAGAGGTGCGTGATGAAAACCGAAGAGCCGCGGACGATTTACCTGAAGGATTACCGGCCCTCGCCCTACCTGATCGAAAAGGTCGATCTGGATGTGGCGCTGGCCCCGGACAACACGCGCGTGCGCTCGCGCCTGAAGGTCAAGCCGAACGGCGACCCGAACGCGCCGGCCGGCCCGTTGACGCTGAACGGCGAGAAGCTTGAGTTGCACGCGGTCAAGGTCAATGGCGCGCCGATCAACGACTACACGGTCGACGACCAGACGCTGACGATCGCCTCCCCGCCCGACGGCCCGTTCGAGGTCGAGATCGAGACCACCTGCAATCCGCAGGCCAACGAGGCGCTCGAAGGGCTTTACCGTTCGGGTGGCATCTACTGCACTCAGTGCGAGCCAGAGGGCTTCCGCCGCATCACCTATTTCATCGACCGGCCGGACGTGCTGGCGCGCTACCGGGTGCGCATCGAGGCGGACAAGAACGAAGCGCCGGTGCTGCTGTCAAACGGCAATCTGGAAGACGAAGGCGAGCTTGAAGGCGGGCGGCATTATGCGGTCTGGGAAGATCCGTTCCCGAAGCCGTCCTACCTGTTCGCGCTGGTGGGCGGAAACCTGGCCTGCGTTCAGGACAGCTTCATCACAAAGACCGGGCGGGCCGTCGATCTGCGCATCTACGTCGAGCCGGGCAAGGAAGCGCGCTGCGGCTGGGCGATGGAAAGCCTCAAGACGGCGATGCGCTGGGACGAGGAGCGTTTCGGGCTGGAATACGATCTCGATATCTACATGATCGTGGCCGTCAGCGACTTTAATATGGGCGCGATGGAGAACAAGGGCCTGAATGTCTTTAACGACAAGCTGATCCTCGCCCGGCCCGACATCGCCACCGACACGGACTACGAGGCCATCGAGGCGGTCATCGCCCACGAATACTTTCATAACTGGACCGGCAACCGCGTGACCTGCCGCGACTGGTTCCAGCTTTGCCTGAAGGAAGGGCTGACCGTTTTCCGCGATCAGGAGTTCACCGCCGATCAGCGTTCCCGCCCGGTCAAGCGCATCGAGGATGTGCGGCTGCTGCGCGCGCGCCAGTTCTCGGAAGATGCCGGCCCGCTGGCGCACCCCGTCCGCCCGTCGTCGTTCGTGGAGATCAACAACTTCTACACGCTCACGGTCTATGAGAAGGGCGGCGAACTGTGCCGGATGCTGCACACCATGCTGGGCGAAGAGGGCTTCCAGGCGGGCATGAAGCTCTATTTCGAGCGCCATGACGGTCAGGCGGTGACGGTCGAGGAGTTCGTTTCGGCGATGGCGGATGCGAACGAGCGGGACCTGAGCCAGTTCATGCGCTGGTACAACCAGGCCGGGACGCCCGAGCTGGTTTGCCGCTTTGAGCATAACGCGGCGGAAAAGACGGCGAAGCTGCACGTCACGCAGGTGCACGCGCCCTCGCCCGGCCAGTCGGACAAGGAGCCGGTGCCGATCCCGCTGCGCGTGGGGCTGGTCGGCCCGGATGGCGAGGACATGCCGCTGCGCCTGAAGGACAACAGAGAGGTGCCCGGCGGCCTGATCATGGTGACAGAGCGCGAGCAGGAATTCACGTTCACCGACGTCGCGCACCGGCCGATCCCGTCCCTGCTGCGCGGCTTCTCGGCGCCGGTGAAGCTCTCCAGCCCGCTGGACGACGCCGATCTCGACTTCCTGATGCGCCATGACGCAGACCTGTTCAACCGCTGGCAGGCGGCGCAGACGCAGGCGATGAAGCGGCTGGTGGCGATGGCGCGCGGCGAAGGGGAGTACGTGCCGGATGTGCGCGAGTTCGCCCTGGCCGTCGGCCCGACGCTCACCGATGACTGGCTGGAGCCGGCCTATCGCGCGGCATTCGCCGTGCCGCCGAGCGAGCTGGACATCGCCCAGGAGATCGGCGCGGATGTCGACCCGACGGCCGTTCACCACGCGCGGCGCAAGCTGCGCCAGACGCTGGGCCACACTCTGCAGGGCGATCTGCACCGGCTCTATGAGGACTACGCGGTGCCGGGCGACTATGAGCCGGACCCGGACAGCGTGGGCCGGCGCAGCCTGCGCAACACGGCGCTGGCGCTGCTCGCGGCTGAAGAGACCAAGGACGGCGTGAAGCGGGCAAAGGCGCATTTCGAGAATGCCGACAACATGAGCGACAGCATGGCGGCGCTGCGCATCCTCGCGGCGCTCGACCGGCCGGAGCGCGACGACGCGCTGGAAAGCTTTTATGAGCGCTGGAAGGATGAGCAGCTCGTGCTCGACAAGTGGTTCGCCATTCAGGCGCAGTCGACCGCGAGCGACACGCTCGACCGCGTTGAGCGCCTGCGCAGCCACCCGGCGTTCTCGATCAAGAACCCGAACCGGGTGCGCGCGCTCATCGGCGCGCTGGCGCACGGCAACCCGCTGCATTTCCATGCGCCGGACGGGCGCGGCTATGCGTTCGTCGGCGAATCGATCATGGAGATCGACGGCTTCAACCCGATGATCGCCGCGCGGCTGGCCAGCGCGTTCTCAAGCTGGAAGATGCTGGAGCCCGGCCGGCGCGCGCTGGCGCACCAGATGCTGGAGCGCATCGCCGGCAAGGAGGGCCTGTCGCGCGACACCAGCGAGGTGGTCGGCAAGATGCTGGGCTAGAGCACAGCCTGATCGATTAGAACCACGTCATGCCCGTGCTTGACACGGGCAACCACCACGCCGGTTTTTGGGAACATCAGTTGGGTTGCCGGGTCAAGCCCGGCAACGACGCTCTCTGGCTGCTCAGAGCCCTTCAGGTTCAGTCGATCTTGCGCGACATGGTGAACGCCCCGCGGATCTCGCCCGGCTTGAAGCCGACCGCCTCGTCGTCAGGGTAGAATTCCAGGATCTCGGCGCGCAAGTCGGGATCCACGTTAGTGCCGTGGCAGACCGCGCAGGGCTTTTCCGCAAGCGGGATCGCCTTCATGTAACGCAGGATGGCCTCACCGTCGCGGCTGACCACCTTCGTCACGGCAAGCGTCTTCGGGTCCGCGCCCGCCGCGCGCTGCGCCACGAAATCCTCCAGCACACCGCGCTCCCATTCATCGGGCGCGTTGTCCTGGTTGCGCAGCCTGAGCGCCGTGCGCCCGACCTCCCAGCCGTGCTTGGCCGCGACCTCGCGCGTGACCGCGGGCGCGGCCTCGTTGCAGACCGCGATCGCGCCGACCGGCCCCTCCTCCTTGAGCGCGCGCTGCAGCTCGCCTTTGAGATTGGTCATGAAGTCCTTGATGATGGCGTTGGCCTCGGCGACGTAGCCGTCTGTGTCACCGTCGGTCTGTGCGGCCGCGGGCGCGGCCAGCGCGAATAAGGCGAGCACGGCGGCAATCAGCTTTTTCATCGTTTCCTCCCGGGCATGAACGGCGTGCAACAATGCCATTCTATCCGGCGATGTTAACGACTTTGCCCGGCTCCGCCAATGTATCGACGTCCGCGCCCGTTTCCGCGATCTCCGGCGCAGTGGTCCAGTACACCGTCAGCATGTCCGCCAACCCCTTCGGCGGCAGCGCGTAGAGCCGGCGTCCCCGCGCAAAGGCGGCCTTGCGCAACGCCATTTGCCGCGCCCGCGCGATTCCAATCAGCGCATCGACAGCATCTCGGCGGCCCAGGATCGCGCGGTTTTTCCGGACGAACGCGACGAGCACGCTCAGGTCGTGATCCTCTCCGATCAGGTCGGACAGCTCGCTCGCAAGGTCGATGTGCGGCGTGATGACCTCGGGCCAGACATCGCGCACCAGCTGGAGCTGCCGCCAATGGCGCTGCACATGCTTGCGCCAGTCATGGAAGGTTTCGTCGTCGCCCTGGCGGTAGGCTCTATCCATCATTTTCCGGCCACCGGCATAGATGTCACGCATACCGGCGACCAGCGGGACAAAGCCCTCGGCCTTGATGGGCAGCGCGGCAAACGCATCGCGCGCCTCCGCAAGCGCCGCCTGGGCCTGCCGCAACGCCGCATCGCCGTCCACGGGCGCCAACTGCGCACGCTTGGCGTTCAGCCACACCCGCAGCGCCGAGGGCACCTCGCCGGCCGCGGTGAGGTCGCGTTCGTCCGCCAGCTTATCGAGGGTCTGGCGCATCACGGCAACGTCGCGCGCGCCGGCCAACGCCCGGCCCATATCGCGGAAGCGCCGGTTCTCGCGCCGGTACAGCTTCGGCTTCAGCGCCGGCCGGGCCATGTCGAGAAGCGCGCGCACGCGCTTGAAGCATTTGCGCGCTTCGTGGATGCCGGTGTCGCAGTCGTTGCGGGCAAGCTGCTTCGCCGCGCGATCGATCTGGCCAATGCCAACGCGCCGGACGCCCTCGTCGATGGGTTCATCAAGGTTCAGGCGATAACGCATCATCTCCGATCCTTTCTCCAGCCCGCGCCGTCGTGTCATGGAATTGTCATATGGCGCGTAGCCTCCGGTTGTCGAGCCTCGCCCTCGCTATCGCCCCTTGCCGCCCGCCAGCCAATCGGCTATGCCCCGCCCAAACCCGCAAAAACAAGGACACCCCGCGCCATGAGCGATGCCGAGACCCCCATCCGCAAGGTCGTGCTGGCTTATTCCGGCGGCCTGGATACTTCCATAATTCTCAAGTGGTTAAAGGTCACTTATGGGTGTGAGGTGGTGACCTTCACCGCCGATCTGGGTCAGGGCGAGGAGCTGGAGCCGGCCCGGCGCAAGGCGGAGATGCTGGGCATCCGCGAGATTTACGTCGAGGACGTGCGCGAGGAGTTCGTGCGCGATTACGTCTTCCCGATGATGCGCGCGAACGCCGTTTATGAGGGCGTCTACCTGCTCGGCACCTCGATCGCCCGGCCGCTGATCGCCAAGCGCCAGATCGAGATCGCCCGCGAGACAGGCGCGGATGCGGTGTGTCACGGCGCGACCGGCAAGGGCAACGACCAGGTCCGCTTCGAGCTGGGCTATTACGCGCTTGCCCCGGACATCAAGGTGATCGCACCGTGGCGCGAGTGGGACCTGGCGAGCCGTGAGGCGCTGATCGACTTCGCCGAGAAAAACCAGATCCCGGTGCCAAAGGACAAGCGCGGCGAAGCGCCGTTCTCGGTGGACGCCAACCTGCTGCACACCTCCTCGGAAGGCAAGCTGCTGGAAGACCCGGACGAGGAAG
>CAYYSM010000101.1:0-7904 GCA_964474225.1 uncultured Hyphomicrobiaceae bacterium | reverse complement strand
TAGGCGGCGAGATCGTCGAAGCGATCCCAGTCCTGATGGACGCCATCGACGACCGTGTTGTTCGGGCGGAGCAATTCGCCGTCAAGCTGGAGGTTGTAGGGCGGGTCGGCGAAGATCAGATCGACGCTGGCCTCGGGCAGCCGCGCCAGCGCGCGCAGGCAATCATCATGGATGATCTGATCGAGGACGCTTTCGAGACTGTCCCGGCCTTGCGCCGGGCCGGGCGAGGGAGACGAACCACACACACGCATGAACGCACTCGACTTTACTTAACCAAACGCTTACTCAAGCTTGTTGTTCAGTTTACAAAACTGCAGACGGATGCACTTAATCACAATCGCAACGCGAGATGGTTAACAATTAAGCAAAAATCCAGCCATTTTGATCTGAGGAAGCTGCAGACCTCGATTGCTCAATCCACCTAAGGTACGAGCTTATCAATTGCATCCACGACCCCCGAGACAAATTGCAACACTTCCTGCGCATCGGATCGAATACACGGCATAAGTGCGGCCGTCGCCTCGTTATAATCTGCGTTGTGTGCAATCAAATTCCGTCTATTGCAAATGCTATTCAACTTACTCTTTGCGTCCTTCGCTCCCATATTGATTTGGTCGGATATCTTATCCCACTTATGCTTTTCGTTCCACACGAATGACAAACCGTCTGAAACATCATCAGCTTTCTGAAACGTACGAAAACGAACTGATCGCGTGACGATATTCCGGAACTCAACAACAGCTTGAGCAGCAGGTGCTGACTGCATCCGAACTAATGCAGCCATGGGTATCATTTCATTCAGCAACCTAGCAGTCAGATCATTTCCATTTGAGAAATGTTCTGTTGCTTTCTCCACAATCAACTCTGAAATGTAGTGGTCCAGCGCAGAAACCGACGCAACCCATACAAATCTCAATCCGAAATCCGCTGCGTATCCATGAGTTTCCAGAAACTCATGGACCGCGATCGCTTCACGACATTGGTTAATGTGACAATCAAAATTAGTCTTTGCGGCAGTCATCGCCAGTTAGAATCTCTACTTTTGACGCAATAGCCTCAAAAATCTCGTTAAAGGATTCTATATTTTTCTTCGCATTTTCTTGTGCGCTGCCATGCAGTACGTTTTTCTTGAGAGACTCCTCATCTAAAAGAAATATCGGAAGCTCCGCTTCGGTTGAGATATGTATGAGAGATTGAAAGTCTGGTATTCTAGCTAACGCATATTTCCCCCTATTATCTTCTGAAAGCGACGTAGCAAATTCATTATATGCTTGTTCATAACACTCCTCTTTAACTGTCATTCCAGCTTTTTCTAAGCTGGGGAACAGCGACTCGGAAACTTTTTCATCAATTTTATTTATGCGTTCGTCAAATTTTTTAGCTGCTTTACTGGCGTGCTTATTGAATCGTGAGTTCAACGTTCCAAGAAACACCGGAGTCGAATCATATAACGGATAGTCTGCATCAGAAAAATTCTGCAGATTGCTTTGCTTCCAATTGTTCCAGCGGATCAGATGACTCCCCAGCGTCTCAATCGCCATCAGCGAAAACGGATCAGGATTTGTGGGAACGATAAATGAATCAGAGGCCATGAAGAAGTTTTGATTAATTGCCCCTAGACCTGGGTTCAAGTCAATAAGCGTGTAATCGATTTTGTGGTGATTTTCCACCATACTAATGAATGAATGCAGCACACCAGGCAGATTTTTCATGACTGAGAGAGTACCCAGCGTCTCTTGCGCCAAGCTAATTTGCGCCTCGTAACCGGCCAAGTCTGGGTGGCCAGGCAAAATAAACAATTTGTCGTTTTTTTGTGCAGTGGGGCAATCAAAAACCTCTAAGTTCGCTGGCTTGCCATCGAACACAGGTGACACGGCGTCTTTTATATTTTTATATTTAGTCTCGTCAGAATCGTAGTAATCATCAAAACGCTCAAAACCGAGTGCTAGCGCGGTCAAATTTACTTGCGAATCTCCGTCAACTAGTAATACGTTGTGATTATGCTGTGACAGCTTCCACCCTATATTATAAGTGGACACCGTTTTTCCCGTGCCGCCCTTATGATTGAAGATTGCGATTCGCTTCGACATTGTGTGCCCCTTCTGATGGCGGATATTGGGTTGTCACTAGTAGGGGATAAAGCAATACTATCGCACTATGGTCTCCAAAGGCCGCGCTTACTCCGCCGCCGCCTTGGCCGGCTCGACATACCCCGGAAACTGGCGCTGATACGCGCGGATCATCCGGTTGCGGAACGCCAGCGTCAGCACGACCAGCGCCCAGGCCAGCCCGTGACTGATGAGGATGAGCATGGTCCGGTCGCCGTAATCCACGCTCTGCATCAGCGCGGCGGTCTCCGGGACGCGCGCGACCGCCTCCGGGAAGTTGCTCAGCAGATCAAGCCGCAGGCTGTCCAGAAGCGCGTATGTGTCCATCAGCGCCTTGCCGTTGACCGCGGCAAAGAAGGTGTAGGCGATCAGCGCGATGAACCGCTCGATGGCCAGCAGCGGCCGGCGCATGAAGAACAGCAGCCAAAAGATGCCCAGATGCACGCCGATATACATCTGCCACAGGCCGTCGACCTTGTTGCTGATCATCACAAGCGTCTGGAAATGCTCGGAAAAATCCATCTGTCTCCCCGCGTTACGCTCATAACATCGCCGGAAAAACCCGGTCGGGCGGCGCGTGCCCGTCCATGAACGTCTTGATATTGATGATGACCTTCTCGCCCATGTCGACGCGCCCCTCGATGGTGGCCGAGCTCATATGCGGCAGCGCGACGACGCGGCGGTTGCTCAACAGGCGCGGGTTGATCGCCGGCTCATGCTCGAACACGTCCAGCCCCGCCCCGGCGATCTCGCCGTTGTCGATCAGCCGGGCGAGCGCGTTTTCGTCGATCACCTCGCCGCGCGACGTGTTGACGATGTAGGCGTCCGGCTTGAGCAGCTTCAGCCGCCGCGCCGAGAGCAGGTGGTAGGTCGCCGGGGTGTGCGGGCAGTTGACCGAGATGATGTCCATGTGCGCGACCATCTGGTCGAGGCTTTCCCAGTAGGTCGCCTCCAGCTCCTGCTCGATCGCCTCGGGCGCCGGGCGGCGGTTGTGATAATGGATCGACAGGCCGAACGCCTTGGCGCGCCGCGCCACCGCCTGGCCGATGCGCCCCATGCCGATGATGCCGAGCCGCTTGCCGTAGATGCGGTGGCCCAGCATCCAGGTCGGCGACCAGCCCGGCCAGTCCTGCTCGTTCTTGAGCAACTGCGCGCCTTCGAGCAGCCGCCGCGGAACCGCCAGGATCAGCGCCATGGTCATGTCGGCGGTGTCTTCCGTCAGCACGCCGGGGGTGTTGGTAATGGTGATGCCGCGGTTGCGCGCGGTTTCGATGTCGATATTGTCCACACCAGTTCCGAAATTCGCGATAAGCCTCAGATTCGGCCCTGAACGGCTGAGCACTTCACGATCGATCTTGTCGGTGACTGTGGGCACCAGCACATCCGCCGTCTGGACCGCGTCGATCAGTTCGGTTTTGGTCATCGGGCGGTCATCCGCGTTCAGGCGCGCATCGAAAAGCTCGCGCATGCGGACTTCGACCATCTGGGGCAGCTTGCGCGTGACGATGACCAGCGGTTTGGAGGCATTCATGTGGAACTCTCAGGCTGTGCGGCGTAGGGCGTTTCCATGTTTGGCGCGGAACCGCGCGAGTCGCTCCCGCGACAGGAGCATGACGATTTGTTTATCGCAAGCATTATGTCCCGGAAAGGCGCGGCGACGCCAGACCGGGGCCGGGCGGGCGGTCTTGCCGCGGGCTGCCGGGACCGGCTAAGGCATGGCGCGAGAGGGACCATCTTGAGAGATGCTGGAACAGTGAGGGGACGGAACGTCAGCGCTGCGCGGCTGGTTATCCTTTGCGCCGTGGCGCTCGCCCTTCTGGCGGTCCCGCCGGCCGGGGCGCAGATCGCGCGCGAGACGGGCGAGAGCGGCCTGCCGCTGCCGCGTTTCGTCAGCCTGAAGGCGGACCGGGTGAATGTGCGGCGCGGGCCGGGCTATGACCACGAGATCGCCTGGGTGTTTCTGCGGGCTGGCCTGCCTGTGGAGATCATCGCGGAGTTCGACGCCTGGCGCCAGATCCGCGACAGCGAGGGCGCGGAGGGCTGGGTGCTCGGCTCGCTCCTGAGCGGGCGGCGCACCGCGCTGGTCGCGCCGTGGATCGAGGCGAAGGAAAGCCGGACCTTTGCGCTGCACGCGGAGGACGACGAGTCGGGCCGGGTGATCTCGCGAGTCGGGCCGCGGGTGCTGGTCAACGTCATGTCCTGTGACGGGAGCTGGTGCGAGGTCATCACCCGCGACATCCGCGGCTGGATCAAGCAGGATAGCCTGTGGGGCGTTTATCCGCGCGAGACGATCGATTAGCGCGGGGAAAGGCAAAGCCAATGGACAAGGTCATGCTCATCACGGGCGCCAGCAAGGGCATCGGCGCCGCCACCGCGCGCATCGCCGGCCAGCGCGGCTGGACCGTGTGCGTGAACTATCACTCCGATGAAGCCGCCGCGCGCCGGCTGGTCGAGGAGATCGACGCGAACGGCGGTCGCGCCTTCATCGCGCAGGGCGATGTCTCGCGTGAGGCCGACGTGCTGCGCGTCTTCGAGACAATCGACCGCGAATACGGCCGGCTGGACGGGCTTGTGAACAATGCCGGCATCCTTGAGCAGCAGACGCGGCTCGACCAGATGTCCGCCGACCGGCTCGCCCGCGTGTTCGCCACCAACATCACCGGCGCGTTCTTCTGCGCGCGCGAGGCGGTGCGGCGCATGTCGACAGCGCACGGCGGACAGGGCGGCGCGATCGTCAATGTGTCCTCCGCGGCGTCGCGGCTCGGCTCGCCCTGGGAGTATATCGATTATGCGGCGTCAAAAGGCGCGCTCGACACGCTGACGCTGGGGCTGTCGAAGGAGGTTGCCACGGAAGGCGTGCGCGTCAATGCCGTGCGGCCCGGCCTGATTTACACCGACATTCATGCGCGCGGCGGCGAGCCGGAGCGGGTCGACCGTCTGGGCGCGACGGTGCCAATGGGCCGGGGAGGCACGGCCGAAGAGGTCGCGCTTTCGATCATGTGGCTGATGTCTGAGGAAGCGAGTTATTGTACCGGAACGTTGCTGGACGTCGCGGGCGGCCGCTAGCCGCCGCTCTTGTCTTCCGTGCTGTCGACCAGCCGGATCAGCACATCGACGCGCGAAACGCGCTTACCTGCCGGCACCTCCGGCAGCTGTCCGATGCAGAGCTCCTCGTCAATGTCGATCAGCTCGCCATCGTTCTCGATATAGAAATGATAGTGGTCCGCGGTGTTGGTGTCGAAATACGTCTTCGACCCCTCGATCGCCACCTCGCGCAGGAGCCCGGCCGCAGTGAACTGATGCAGCGTGTTGTAAACCGTCGCCAACGACACTTTCACGCCCGCCCGCTCGGCCTCGGCATGAAGGTCCTCAGCCGTCACGTGCCGATCGCCCGATCCGAACAACAGGCCGCCGAGCGCAATGCGCTGGCGGGTCGGCCGCAGTCCGGCCGCAGTCAATTTGTGATGGATGTCGCAGATTTTGGCCGGGGCGTTCATTTGTCCTCTGCAAACGGCGTTTCGCTCTTGTCAAACCGCGCAATTCGTTATCATAGAGTATAGTCTCATGCCCGCGCCACCGCAAGCATGGCTTGATGCCTGCGGCGCTGTGCGCATGCGGGTTTTTTTTCGCTGTTCGGGTGTGATAAAACCGATCGAGATGCCATTTGACCGTCAGATCAGAGGGTTACCGGACGAAAGAGGATCACGGTTGCTGAAAAACAAACAAGATCAGCCAGATAAGGCCATCCGCCGAGACAGCTACAACTTCGAGGATCTGCTGGCCTGCGCACGGGGCGAGCTGTTCGGCCCCGGCAATCCGCAGCTGCCGTTGCCGCCCATGCTGATGTTTGACCGCATCACACGCATCTCCGACACCGGCGGCGAACACGGCAAGGGGGAGATCGTCGCCGAGCTGGACGTCAAACCGGGGCTCTGGTTCTTCGACTGCCATTTCAAGGGCGATCCGGTGATGCCGGGCTGTCTCGGCCTTGATGCCATGTGGCAGCTGCTCGGCTTCTTCCTCGGCTGGATCGGCGGCGAAGGCAAGGGCCGCGCGCTAAGCGTCGGCGAGGTCAAGTTTTCCGGCATGGTCGTCCCCTCCGTCCAGAAGGTGGAGTACATCGTCAACCTCAAACGCACGATGATGCGCAAGCTGACGCTCGGCATCGCGGACGGCGTGCTCAAGGCCGATGGCGAGCCGATCTACAGCGCGCGCGATCTGCGCGTTGGCCTGTTCGAACCCGAGCCGGCAAAGGGTTGATCCCGCCGGCGATCCGCGTTCGGCGAAGGCCCGGATCATTGCAACGAGAATCGGTCGACACGACACATAAAGGGTTCCGCCAAACATGAGACGCGTTGTCGTCACAGGCATGGGGATCGTCTCCTCTATCGGGAGCAATACCGAGGAGGTGCTGGACTCCCTGCGCGAGGCCCGCTCGGGCATCGTGCGCGCCGAGGAATACGCCGAGCTGGGCTTCCGCTCGCAGGTGCATGGCGCGCCCACGCTCGACTGGCAGGAGGCACTTGACCGCAAGACGCGGCGCTTCATGGGCGCCGGCTCGGCCTGGAACTACATCGCCATGCAACAGGCGATCGCGGATTCGGGGCTGGAGGAAAGCGAAGTCTCGCATGAGCGGACCGGCCTGGTGATGGGCTCCGGCGGCCCCTCGACAGAAGCGATCGTCCGCGCCGCCGACACGACCCGCGACAAGGGGCCGAAGAAGGTTGGGCCGTTCGAGGTCCCGAAGGCGATGTCCAGCACCGCCTCGGCAACGCTGGCGACGCCCTTCCGGATTCGCGGCGTGAACTACTCCATCTCCTCGGCCTGCTCGACATCGGCGCACTGCATTGGCAATGCGGCTGAAATGATCCAGTGGGGCAAGCAGGACATCATGTTCGCCGGCGGCAGCGAGGAGCTTCACTGGACGCTGACCGTGCTTTTCGACGGCATGAATGCGCTCTCCTCGCGCTTCAACGATACGCCGGAAACAGCTAGCCGCGCCTATGACGCCAACCGCGACGGTTTCGTAATCGCGGGCGGCGCGGGCGTCCTCGTGCTGGAGGAACTGGAACGGGCCAAGGCGCGCGGCGCGCCGATATACGGCGAACTGGTCGGCTACGGCGCGAACTCGGACGGCTTCGACATGGTGCAGCCTTCGGGCGAAGGGGCCGTCCGCTGCATGCGCCTCGCAATCGACGGGCTGGACTGCGAGATCGACTACATCAACCCGCATGGCACCTCCACGCCGATCGGCGACTTGCGCGAGCTGGACGCGCTGCGCGAGGTCTTCGGCGACAACTGCCCGCCGCTCTCGGCGACGAAATCGCTCACCGGCCACAGTCTGGGCGCGGCCGGCGTCCATGAAGCGATCTATTCGCTGCTGATGATGAACAACGATTTCATCTGCCCGTCCGCGCATATCGAGGAGCAGGACCCCGAGACGACCGACATGCCGATCGTGCGCGAGCGGCAGGACAACGTCGAGCTGAATTGCGTAATGTCCAACAGTTTCGGCTTTGGCGGCACAAATGCGTGCCTTGTATTCAAACGATACCAAAGTTGATTGCGTGCGGACTTTTTATTCGGTGCATTCGGTTCTAAGACAAGCGCGCGTCACGCAGTCCGCCAGTGAAAAGACGGAACCGTGACGCGGGCGAAGCGTGCTCCGGTTCGGGGCTTGAGACCCTTGCCGGCGGATTTGACAACAACAACAGGGTGAAGCCGTGATCCGCTTCGTTCCGAACGGGTCGCGCTCCGGAGCCAGCCACGCGCAGGTGAGACAATGACGGGGACTGA
>CAYYSM010000100.1:0-7993 GCA_964474225.1 uncultured Hyphomicrobiaceae bacterium | reverse complement strand
TTGTCCGTCCCGACCGTATCGGCGTCGAACTGCATGAACTGGCGGAACCGCCCCGGCCCCGGCTTCTCGTTGCGCCACACCGGCCCGGCCTGGTAGCGGCGGAACGGCTTGGGCAGCGCGTCGTAATTCTGCGCGACATAGCGCGCCAGCGGCGCCGTCAGGTCATAGCGCAGCGATAGCCACTGCTCGTCCTCGTCCTGGAACGAAAACACGCCCTCGTTGGGCCGGTCCTGATCCGGCAGGAACTTGCCCAGCGCGTCGGTGTATTCAAAGGCGGGCGTGTCCAGCGGCTCGAAGCCGTAGCGCTCGTAAACGGCGCGGATCTTTTCCGTCATGTCCGCAACGGCGCGCAACTCCGCAGCCTCGACATCCCGCATACCCTTGGGCAGGCGGGCCTTCGGGCGCAGCGCCTTCTTGGTTTTCTTGCTCATCGTTGAAGAACGAAATATGGCCTCTGTTGCGCTCCTTCTAGCCCATCAGTGCCCGAGCGGCAACACGCGGAAGGCGGATACAAAAAGCGCCGTGGAAGGCTGCGGCCTTCCCGGCGCTCGGTCTGCGCTTTTTGTATTAGCGCGTTTTTACAGCGCGTGTGACGTCCGCGCTAAGCGGCCGAGTCGTGCTGGTGCATTCGCAGGCGCTCCATCTGGTCTTTGATCCGCAGCTTCTCACGCTTCAGGGCCGCGACCTTGAAATCGTCATGCGAGGCGTGCGCCAGTTCGGCTGCGATCCGCTTTTCGAGCTCGCGGTGCTTGCTCGCCAGACCTTCCAGATGCGCTTCAAGAGCCATACCAGCCTCCATCTTTAGGTTGCGAAAAATTTCGCGAAACAGGGCAAGTATGACAGATAAATGACACGCTGTCCAACGAGCGCGCGTCCCGCGCGGGTTAAATGCAACTTCCGGTTGATGAAGCGTTGCGGCCGAACGCGCGCCGCATGATCAGGAAGGGAGACAGCGGGGGGAACCGCTGCCTCCCCGAGCCTATCGAGAGGGACACTCGATAGAGCGTTTTGAATAATCTGCTTCGCCTTTTCGCGTCAACGGTGTCAGGCGTGCGCCGGCTTGCCTTCACATGCGCGAAGGGCGATACTTGCCGCGCTCGGCGGCGGCGGAAACGGGAGCGAAAATGCACGGCAGCGATGAAAAGCCCGACCTGCGGCAGCGCCTGACCGAACTCCAGCAACAGCATCGTGAGCTGGACACGCGCATCGCCGAGATGGAAAACGCCAGCGCCGTGAGCCAGATCGAGATCACGCGAATGAAAAAGCGCAAGCTCTGGCTCAAGGATGAGATCGCGCGAATCGAGGATCAGATTTTCCCGGACATCATCGCGTGATAGCGGGTGCGCAACGTGTGGAAACTTCGGCGCTATATTGCGCGGTGCTCACCCGCCAGATACTTTCACGTTTCATTCTGGCGCAAGCCGGACCGCTAACGGGACGAAGCCGTGAGCCAACCTGTCGTCGGCATCATCATGGGCAGTCAGTCGGATCGGGCCACCATGCGCGCGGCCGCCAAGCTGCTGGACCAGTTCGAGGTGCCCTATGAGACGCGCATCGTCTCGGCCCATCGCACGCCTGACCGGCTTTACGAATACGCCCGGTCCGCGCGCGATCGCGGCCTGAAGGTCATCATCGCCGGCGCGGGCGGCGCGGCGCATTTGCCCGGCATGGCGGCGGCGATGACGCCCCTGCCCGTGCTCGGCGTGCCGGTGAAAAGCGCGGCGCTGTCGGGCCAGGACAGCCTCTTGTCCATCGTGCAGATGCCCGCTGGCGTGGCGGTGGGCACGCTGGCCATCGGCGAGCCTGGCGCGGCCAATGCCGGCTTGCTGGCCGTGCAGATCCTGGCGCTGAACGACGCGGACCTGGCCACGAAGCTGGACGAATGGCGCGCGCAACGCAGCGCCGATGTCGCGCAGACCCCGACGGACGATGACTGAACCGCTCCAACCCGGCAGTGTGATCGGCATTCTTGGCGGCGGCCAGCTCGGCAAGATGCTGGCGCAGGCGGCGGCGAAGCTCGGGTTCCGGGCGCACGTGTTCGCGCCGGATGACGACGCGCCGGCCGCGCATGTCGGCGCGCATTACGTCAAGGCGGCCTATGAAGACGCCGAGGCGCTGACCACCTTCGCGCGCGGGGCGGACGTGCTCACCTACGAGTTCGAGAGCATCCCGGCCGACAGCCTGAAGGTCGTGGGGGAGATCGCGCCGCTGCGCCCGAACCGCCGTTCGCTCGCTGCCACGCAGGACCGGCTGCATGAGCGGGAATTGCTCGCGGCGGTTCAGGCGCCGGTGCCGGCCTGGGCGCGCGTGGACGGCGAAGCGCAGGTCGCGGCTGCGTTCGATGCGCTGGGTGGGCCGGCCGGGCCGCAAGGCCTGTTCCTCAAGACGCGGCGGCAGGGCTATGACGGCAAGGGCCAGTTTCGCATACACAGCCGCGATGATCTCCCCGACGCGCGGCGCTGGCTCGGCGAACGCTCCGCGATCCTTGAACAGGGTATCGCCTTCGACTTCGAGTTCTCCGTCATTGCCGTGCGTGGCTTTGACGGCCCCTGCGTCTTCTACGACCCGCCGCGCAATGAGCATTTGGAAGGCCGGCTCGCCGTCAGCCGCGTGCCCGCCGCGTTGAGCGATGCCGAGTTCAGGGCGGCGCGCGATATCGCTGAGTCGCTGCTCAAAGAGCTGGATTATTACGGCGTGCTCGCCGTCGAATTCTTCGCGGATCGCGGCGCGGGACGCGTGCTCGTCAACGAGATCGCCCCGCGCGTGCACAATACCGGCCACTGGACCATCGAGGCCTGCGCCATCAACCAGTTCGAAAACCACATTCGCGCCATCGCCGGCTGGCCGCTGGGGTCAACCGCACGGCATAGCGATGCGGAGATGGTGAACATTATTGGCCCCGACATTCACGAATGGGCGGCGCTGATCGGCTATAATCCGGACAGGTCGCTGCACATTTACGGCAAGAGCCACGCCGCGCCGGGGCGCAAGATGGGCCATTACGTCGATCTTCTGCCGCGCAGCCGGGAGACTTGAGCGCGAATTTTCCGGGATTTGCCCGCTTGCAGATAGACGCGCGCATGCCCGCTTGCTATATAAGAACAAGCGTGCCGGCAATTCGTCGGCGCGACCAATTTTTGTTTTCGATCGAGCGAAAGGAGGACACGTGCAAGTACAAGTCCGTGACAATAACGTTGATCAGGCGCTCCGCGCGCTCAAGAAGAAGATGCAGCGCGAAGGCATCTTCCGCGAAATGAAGCTGCGCAACGCCTACGAAAAGCCCTCGGTGCGCCGCGCCCGCGAAAAAGCCGAAGCCGTCCGCCGCGCCCGCAAGCTGGCGCGCAAGCGCGCGCAGCGCGAGGGTCTGCTGCCGTCCAAGCGCAGGGGCCGCTAAGCGCCCATCCTGCTCCGTTCGCCATTGGACAAGCCTCGATTGAAGACCGCGCGCTCCGGCGCGGCAACCCGGTTTGCGCACAGCGAACGCAATTCAGCCCAAATCGCGCACTAACCAGATTCTCAGGGAATGGCGGGGCCGATCGGCCCCGTAAAACTGTTTGCAAGGCGGGGCTTCTGGTCATCATGGCAAGCGACGGGAGACCAAGGCTGGCAATTGCAGGGGCGATCGCGGCCAGCGTGGCGCTCGCGGGCTGCCAGACCAGCAATGTCGCCTCGCAGCTGTCCTCCGCCGACCGGCAGGCTTATCAGGAGCAGAAGCGCAACATCGCCTCGTTGAGCAAGGTCGTCGAGGAGAACCCGCGCGACCCGGAGGCGCTGAATATCCGCGGCACAGCTTATGGGCAGGTCGGCGAGCACGAAAAGGCGATCGCAGACTTTACCGCTGCGATCCGGCTGGAGCCGCGCTTTCACCAGGCCTACGCGAATCGCGGGCTGGTCTACGCCAAGATGGGCAAACTGCGCGAGGCGCTGGCCGACTACGACAAGGCCATCTCCATCGCGCCGGAATACGCCATCGCGTATAGCGGGCGCGCGCAGGTGTTCCGCAAGGCCGAGAAGTATGAGGCCGCGCTCGCAGACTACAGCCGCGCCCTCGACCTGGCCGGCAGCGAACCGGGCATGCATTTCAACCGCGGGCTGGTTTACCAGAAGCTGGCGCAGCACCAGAACGCGATTTCGGATTTCGATCTGGCGATCAGCTACCGCCCTGATGAGGTGGATCCGTATCACGCGCGCGGCGTCAGCCATCTGGCGCTGTCGAACTATGCCGACGCCTACAAGGACCTGTACAAGGTGGCCGTGGCGCGCAAGGATTCGGTGAAGGCGTGGACGCTGGCGGGTCGGGCGGCCGAAGGTGCGGGCGACAATACGCGGGCGGCTTCGGCCTATCGGCGGGCGCTGCGGCTCAGGTCGGATTATCAGCCGGCTTATGACGGTTTGCGGCGGGTGGGTTCCGAGGAAGCCTGATCCTCGTCAGCCCACCCGTGTCAGATCAATTTGCTTCCGGAATCACGAGACCTGGCGCTTCGCTTTGAGCCTAGCGCCATATCGCGGCTTACGTCTTGGACGAAGAACCGCTTTGCGCTGACTGAGCCGCCGCCTTGCGGCGCCCGCCCTTGGCCGCGGCAGCGCCACCCTCGGCAAGCTGAATGCGATCCTCGCCGTCCGCGCTGATGATGATCTGGCGATGCGGATACGGGATCGTGATACGCGCCTCATCGAGCGCGTATTTCATCGCGCGGGTCAGGTCGAACCGGACGGGCCAATACTCTTCGTTCTTGGTCCAGGCGCGAATCTGGAGATTTACCGAACTTTCCCCGTAGCTGGACACGAGGACCACGGGCGGGTCCGGCTCCTCCAGAATGCGCTCGTCCGCCTTGACCATCGACATCAGCACCTCGCGCGCCCGGTCGATGTCATCATCGTAGGAAATGCCCGCATCCAGCACGACCCGACGATTCGGGTTGCGCGTGTAGTTTATGATGGTGTCGGCCCAGATCTTGCCGTTGGGGATCGAGACGAACATCCCCTCGAAATCCTTGAGCTTCGTGACGAACAGGCCGATTTCCTCGCAAGCGCCGCTCTGGCCCGCCGCCTCGATCCAGTCACCAACCTTGAACGGGCGCAGGATCAGCAGCATCAACCCGGCGGCGACGTTCTGGAGCGTGCCCTGCAGCGCAAGGCCGATCGCCAGGCCGGCCGCGCCGATGACGGCGATGAGACTGGCCGTCTGGACGCCGAACTGCGCAAGCACCAGCACCGCGGTGAAGGCCAGGACCGTGTAGCGCAGTATCTGGCCCAGGACGGGTATGAGCGTCGCGTCGAACTTCTTCGCCTCGCGCAGGCGTCTCTCCAGCGAGCGCGACGCCCAGCCGGCGACAATGTAGCCGGCGATGAGGATGATGATCGCCGAGATCAGGCTGATCCCGAACACCGTGCCCTGCTGGAGCAATTCGCTGCCAAGCGCCGAGAGGTCGTTCGCGTCGGTCAAGGTTTCCACGGCCCGCCCTTTTCTATGATGCCACCCGCGACGCGTCCCGGCGCAGGCTTAAAGCGCCTTGGCGATTTCTTCGGTCATCTTCTTGGCGTCGCCCAGCACCATCAACGTATTGTCCCGATAAAACAGCGTATTGTCGATGCCGGCATAGCCGGAAGCGAGCGAACGCTTGTTGAAAATGACCGTGTTCGCCTTCCAGACCTGTAATACCGGCATCCCGTAAATCGGCGATGAAGGATCGTCTTCGGCCGCTGGGTTGGTCACATCATTCGCGCCGATGACGTAGACCACGTCGGCCTGCGAGAACTCGTTGTTGATGTCCTCCAGCTCGAAGACTTCGTCATAGGGCACCTGCGCCTCGGCCAGCAGCACGTTCATGTGCCCCGGCATGCGGCCCGCCACGGGGTGAATGGCATAGGCGACCTCGACGCCTTCGTCCTTCAGCGTATCCGCCAACTCCCGCAGCGCGTGCTGCGCCTGCGCGACCGCCATGCCGTAGCCCGGCACGATGATGACCTTCGAGGCGTTCTTCATCAGGAAGGCCGCATCCTCGGCCGAGCCGCGCTTGATGGTGCGCTCGATGCCATCGTCCGCAGCAGCCGCCTGTTCCCCGCCAAAACCGCCCAGGATCACGGAGATGAAGGAACGGTTCATGCCCTTGCACATGATGTAGGACAGGATCGCACCCGACGAGCCGACCAGCGCGCCGGTGATGATCAGCGCCACGTTGCTCACCGTGAAGCCGATGCCCGCGGCGGCCCAGCCGGAATAGGAGTTCAGCATCGACACCACGACCGGCATGTCCGCGCCGCCGATCGGGATGATGAGGAGCACGCCGATCGCGAAGGCCAGCAGAGCCAGCGCCCAGAACGCAACATACGACTCGGTCACGGAGAAAGCGATGATCAGCAGGACGATGATGGCGCCAATCGCGATGTTGATCAGGTGCCGCGCGGGCAGCAGGATCGGCGCGCCCGACATCCGCCCGTCGAGCTTCAGGAAGGCGATGACCGAACCCGTGAAGGTGATCGCGCCAATCGCCGCGCCAATCGACATCTCGATCAGCGAGACGGTGAAGATGTTGCCCGGCGTGCCGATGCCAAAGGCTTCCGGCGCGTTCAGCGCGGCCGCGGCCACGAATACGGCCGCCAGCCCGACGAGGCTGTGAAACGCCGCCACCAGTTGCGGCATCGCCGTCATCGGGATGCGGCTGGCAATATATGCGCCGATCGCGCCACCTGCGCCGATGCCAACGAGGATCAGCAGGAATTTGAGCGCATCGGGGACGGCCACGGCCAGCGTCGTGAGCACGGCGATCGCCATGCCGACCATGCCCATGTAGTTGCCGCGCCGCGACGTCTCCGGGTGCGAAAGCCCCCGCAGCGTCAGAATGAACAGAACGCCGGCGCCCAAATAGAGCAGCGCGACCAGATCAGCAGGCATGAGTGTTCCCCCCGCGCCGCGTTATTGCTTCTCTTTCTTCTTGTACATGCCCAGCATGCGCTGGGTGACGAGAAAGCCGCCGAAGATGTTGACCGAGGCCATGACAAGCGCGAGGAAGCCGAAAACCGTTGCCCAGCCAGCGCCTTCAACAGCCGACTCGACGCCGACGGAGAGCAGCGCGCCGACCACGATCACCGACGAGACCGCGTTCGTCACCGACATCAGCGGCGTGTGTAGCGCCGGCGTGACGCTCCAGACCACGTAGTAGCCAACGAAGATCGCCAGCACGAAAATCGCGAACAGATAAAAGAACGGGTCGATCCCCGCGCCCGCCCCGGCGGCCGCCTGCGCCGGCGTGGCGAAAAGCGCGCACATGCCGGCTGTGGCCAGCGCGGCGAACCGCCTCGATATCATCTGTTTCATTGCTTTTCTCCCGTAAGCACCGGGTGGATGACTTCGCCGTCCCGCGTCAGGGCCGTGCCCTGGATGATCTCGTCGTCCCAATCCACCTTGATCGCGCCGGCTTCCGAATCGATCATCAGTTCTGTGAAGGCAAAGAGATTGCGCGCATAGAGGCTGGAGGCATCGCCCGGCACCTTGCCGGGGATGTTCAGCGGCCCCATGACGCGAATGCCGTTATGGTCGATGTCCTCGCCGGCCTGTGTCAGTTCGCAGTTGCCGCCGCGCTCCGCCGCCATGTCGATGATGATCGCGCCGGGCTTCATGGTCTCGACCATCTCCGCAGAGATAAGCCGCGGGGCCGGGCGGCCCGGGATCAGCGCAGTGGTGATGACGATGTCCTGCGACTTGATATGCTCAGCGATCAGCTCGTTCTGCTTGCGCTTGTAGTCGTCGGACATTTCCTTGGCGTAGCCGCCGGCGGTCTCGGCCTCGCGGAACTCCTCATCCTCAACGGCAATGAATTTCGCGCCGAGCGACTTCACCTGTTCCTTCACCGCCGGGCGTACATCCGTCGCGCTGACCACGCCGCCAAGCCGGCGCGCGGTGGCGATCGCCTGCAGGCCCGCGACGCCCGCGCCCATGACGAACACTTTGGCAGGCGGCACCGTGCCGGCCGCCGTCATCATCATCGGCATC
>CAYYSM010000099.1:5166-8053 GCA_964474225.1 uncultured Hyphomicrobiaceae bacterium | reverse complement strand
CTTCGTCTGCCGGTCCTTGCGCGAATAGGCGAGATACGGCGTGATGGCGGTCACGCTGGACGCGCCGTTCTCCTTGCAGGCGGCAATGAAGAACAGCAGCTTGCACAGCTTGTCGTTGGCCGTCGCGCCGGGCGTGCCGTTCAGGCTGTGGACGACATAAACATCCTCGCCGCGCACGCTCACCAGCGGGCGGGCCTTGTGCTCGCCATCCTCGAAGTCGCGCTCCTCGTGCGGGTCAAGCTCCCGGTCCAGCGCGCCTGCGATCGACGCGCCCAGCCGGTCGGAGCCTTTCAGGGCGAATAGGCGCATCGCCATGTCTTAGCACAAACTGAGCGCGCCGCGTTGATCGCGATTAACCGCTGTGCCGCTGCCCGATGACTTTGACGGTCCCACAGGGAACCTCCGCGCAATTGATTACAATCAACGACAGAGCTTTCCCGCGCTCGAAACATTGAACGAGGAGCGAGGAGAAGACCGATGATAATGACACTGGATCAGGCGGTTGGCGACGATGCCTTGCAAATCGAAGACATCACGCTGGAACCGATAGGGCTCCCGGGGTATCTGCGCATGCCCGCGCAGCCGGTTGGTCTCGTCATCTTCGCGCATGGCAGCGGATCGAGCCGCAACAGCAGGCGCAACAACTACGTGGCCGGAGGTCTGGGTGAGGCCGGCTTCGCGACGCTGCTATTCGACCTTCTGACGCCGGGGGAAGAGGCCGACCGCGCCAATGTGTTCGACATCGCCTTGCTTTCCGACCGGCTGGTGAGCGCGGTCAAATGGGCCGCTCAGGACCCGCGCACGAAGGACCTGCCCATCGGACTGTTCGGCGCGAGCACGGGCGCGGCGGCGGCGCTGGTCGCGGCGGCGGCCACGCAGAACCACCGGGTCGGCGCGGTTGTCTCGCGCGGCGGGCGGCCGGACATGGCGGCCTGCGCGTTCCAGTGGGTCAAAGCGCCCACGCTGCTTATCGTCGGCGGAAACGATCCGCAGGTGCTACAGCTCAACCGCGAGGCCTATGACAAGCTGGAGTGCGAGAAGGAGCTGATGGTCGTGCCGGGCGCGACGCATCTGTTCGAGGAGCCGGGCGCGCTCGATCAGGTCATCGACGGGGCTAAGGACTGGTTCACCAGGCATCTCGGCGGCCAGCAACAAGGCGGACGGGCATGACCTTCAACGATCGGCGCGAGGCCGGCCGCAAGCTGGCCGAGGCGCTGCGCCATTACCGTGGCAAGGATGCGGTCGTGCTGGCGCTGCCCCGCGGCGGCGTGCCCGTGGCGGCGGAGGTCGCGGCCGCGCTGGATGCGCCGCTCGACCTGCTGCTGGTGCGCAAGATCGGCGTGCCTTGGCAGCCGGAACTGGCGATGGGCGCGGTGATCGACGGCGAGGAGCCGATCACCGTGCGCAATGAGGACATCATCGGGCTTGCGAACGTGACCGAAGGCGATTTCGACGCGGCCGCGCAGCGCGAGCTTGAGGAGATCGAACGGCGGCGAAAGAAATATATCGGCGAGCGCCCGCGCCCGGAAATCAAGGATCACGTCGCCATCATCATCGACGACGGCATTGCCACGGGCGCGACCGTGCGCGCGGCGATCCGTGGCCTCAAGCGCAAGGACCCAAAAAAGGTTGTTCTGGCCGTGCCCGTCGCGCCGCCGAGCACCGTCGAGTCTCTGCGCGAGGAGGTGGACGAACTGGTCTGCCTGGAAGCGCCGGAGATGTTCCACGCGATCAGCCTTTATTACCGTGAATTCAGCCAGGTGAGCGACGAAGAGGTCACGCGCATCCTCGACAGCGCCCGTGCCACCACCACGGACTGACCTGCACCGTCATTGCGAGGCCCGATGGGCCGAAGCAATCCAGCGTCGTGGTTTGAGGCTGGATCGCTTCGCTTCGCTCGCGATGACCGGCTTCACTGGCCAAGTCTAAAACTCCATTACAAGCCGGCCTTCGGCCAGCCGCACGCCGCGCCCGAACTTGCGGCATTCGCGGTCCAGGCGCGCGCGCAGCCATTCCGCCTCCTCGGCGGAAGCGTTGTTCAGCCGGAACCTGCGCAGGCGAAACGGCAGCATCTCCAGCCTCGTGAGCGCCCCCTCGGCGTCGATGTCAAGGACGTAGCCGAGCAACAGCTCGGGCCGGTAGCTTTCGTGGCCTCGGATGCCTTCGTAATCGTTGAGAAAATCACCGCAGCCATAAAGGATCGGCCGGCCTCGGTGGACCTCGATCGCCTTCGCGTGGTGCGACGAGTGGCCGAAGATGATGTCCACGCCGGCGTGTTCGATCAGGGCATGGGAGAAGGCGCGGTGCCGCTCAGGAATGTCGTAGCCCCAGTTGCCGCCCCAGTGGATGGACAGCATCACGATGTCTCCCGGCGCGCTGTGCGCAGCGATGTGCCGGGCGAGCCGCTCGAAGGAGGTCGTGCTCGTGTCGGGCAGGAAGTGGACGCCCGGCGCGTCTGGCCCCGCGGTCCAATGCTCAGGCGTACCGCTCGACGGGCAGGCCACGGCGAACAGGCGAAGCCGAGCGCCATCCATCTCCAGCGTGAGCGGCCGCGCGGCCTCCTCCGTGTTCCGCCCCGCGCCGACATGGGCGAGGTCAACGGCGGCCAGCGCATCCAGCGTGTCCGTCAGGCTCTCTGGCCCCCAATCCGCGACGTGGTTGTTGGCGAGCACGCAGGCGTCTGGCTTAACCGCCGCGAGCGCCGGTGTGTTGTCCGGCTGCATCCGGTAGTTGATGCCCTTCGGCTCCGGCGTGCCGTCGGCGGTGATGCTGGTTTCCAGGTTAATGATGCGCATGTCCGGGGCCGCCGTGTCGACCGTGTCCAGCGCATCGCCCCAGATGTACGCTGGTGGCACACGGCGCGGGATATCGCCCGCCCACGCCTCGG
>CAYYSM010000099.1:0-5156 GCA_964474225.1 uncultured Hyphomicrobiaceae bacterium | reverse complement strand
CACATAGTCAATGGCCGAGGTCATATAGGGCTCGTAGAGCACGGGGTCGCAGGGGTGCGGCAGGATCTGGTCGATCCCGCGCCCGGTCATCACATCGCCGCACAGGAAAATCCGCATCGCAGCCACCCTCCGGCGCGATCATCGCATCTTGGGGCGACGCTTAGCTTGATAGCCGTTAACGCCCTGATGGTCGGAGCCTCCGCCCGTCAGAACCGCTCGGCGCGCAGAACCTCGCAATCGACCACGCTCACCACACCCATATGCCGTTCTACGACCGCGAAGGCGGCTTCGAGGAGCGCGTCCAGCCGCTCGGGGCGGATGATGCACACGACGCTAACCATTCCGCTGGCCGGGCTGATTTCGCCCTCGCGGCTCCACTGCCCGGACCGGCCCGATCCGCCGAGCACCGGCAACACGGTGAAGCCCGTAACGCCGGCCTTGAAAAGGGCGTTGGTCAGCCGGGTTTCCATGACGGCCTCGATGGTGATCTCGACGCGTTTCGCCTTGTGGGTCTGCATCGGCCTTAGCCTCCGGTCGCGGCGCTCGCTGCCGCAAGGTAAAGTGGGATGCCGAGCGTCAGGTTGAAAGGGAAGGTCACGCCGAGCGACAACGTGAGATAGATCGACGGGTTCGCTTCGGGCAGGGCAACGCGCATCGCCGCGGGCACCGCGATGTACGAGGCTGAGGCGCAGAGCGTCATGAACAGCATAGTGCCGCCCGTCGAAAGGCCCAGCAACAGCCCGGCGAGCAGGCCCAGGCTCGCGCCGATCGGGGGCATGACGACGCCAAACAGGAACACGGCCGGGGTCAGCACCGAGCGCGCCTCGCGCAGGCCACGCCCGGCGACTAGCCCCATGTCGAGCAGGAACAGACACAAGACGCCCTGGAACGGGGCGACGATGAAAGACGAGATGAGCGCCATCCCCTCGGACCCGGTGATCCAGCCGATCAGGAACGACCCGACCAGCAGCACGATGGAGCCGTTCAGCAGGATCTCCCGCATCAGGCCCTCGTCCATCCCGTTGGCGGATTTGCCGAAACGCGCGATCAGCCACAGCGCCGACAGGATCGCGGGCGCTTCCATCACCGCGGCCACGGCGACCATGTAGCCCTCGGGCGTCAGTCCCGCGGAACCGGCGACCGTGGTGGCGGCAACGAAAGTCACGATCGAGATGGAGCCGTAATGCCCCGCGACGGCGGCGGCGTCGGTGACATCGAGGCGAGTTATCGCGCGCAGCAGCGCGAAGGCGATCAACGGGATCGCGAAGGACAGGACCAGGCCCGCCAGCAGCGACAGCAGCAGCGTGCCGTCGATGCCATGATCGGACACGCTGACCCCGCCCTTGAAGCCGATGGCGAAGAGAAGGTAGATCGACATCCCCTTGGCGACCGCTTCGGGAATCGTCAAGTCGGACCGGGCGAAGGCGGCCAGCATACCCAGCGCGAAAAACAGTATGATGGGCGACAGCAGATTGTCCGCCGCCAGCGCGAGAATGCCGTCCATATGCCCCCCGATTACCTGAAGCGTCTGGCGCGCCCTTATAACTGCCGTGCCGATCCGCGCAACATCAGCCCTTGACGAAATGGATGACGGCAGAGGCAACTGGCGCTCGGGAACGCGCGCGGCGCTTGCGCAATGAGCGGGCCGGGTTCACCCCCCAATCGGATCGAACGCCGCTCTACAGCAGACGCTCGCTCTCACGCATCTGCTCGGCCAGCTCTTCCGACGCGCTCGCGCGCGGCTTCGACAGCCGTGCGACCAGCGCGTAGACCGCTGGCGTCAGGAACAGCGTGAACACCGCCGCGAGCCCCAGCCCGCCGAAGATCACCCAGCCGATCGCGTTGCGCGACTCCGATCCCGGCCCGGCGCTCAAGATGAGCGGCAGCCCGGCGAAGATCGTGGAGATCATCGTCATGGTGATCGGACGCAGGCGCACGCTGGCCGCCTCGCGCGCGGCATCGACCACGCTTGCGCCCCGGTCGCGGAGTTGGTCGGCGAACTCGACGAGCAGGATCCCGTTCTTCGCCATGATCCCGACGAGCACGAGCACGCCGATCTGGCTGTAGATGTTGATCGTCGTGCCGGTCAGGTAGAGCGCGAACACCGCCGCCGCCATGCCGAACGGCACGGTAATCATGATGACGGCTGCGCTGGTCAGGCTCTCGAACTGCGCCACCAGCACGAGGAATACGACCAGCAGGGCGATGGCGAAGGTGATTGCGATCTCGCGCGAGGTCTCTTCCAGCGTCTGCGCCTCGCCGAGGAACAGGAGCCCGATGCCGGGCGGCAGCTCGGCCTGCGCCAGCGCGCGCACCTCGTCCACAGCGTCGCGCAGCGGCAACTCCGGCGACAGGTCGGCGTCGACCTCGATGGCGCGGCGCTGCGCGTGGCGATCAAGCTCGGCCGCGACGCCCTCCTGACTGAACGAGATCATCTGGATCAGCGGGATCAGCCGGTCATCCTGCGAACGGACATAAAGGTTGCCGAGGTCGGCAGGCGAGGACACCGAACCGGCGGCGGATTGCAGCATGATCGGCACGGCCTGATCGTCCACCGTCAGTTCCGCAACCTCGAAGCCGTCCACGAGCACGCGGATCGTGCTGGCCAGATCGTCGATGTCGACGTTGAGGTTGGCCGCGCGCTCCCGGTCGATCCTGAGCGAGATTTGCGGCTGTGTCGCCTGATACTGCACGCGCGTATTGCTGAGGCCCGGAATTTCGGTCTCCAGCTTGCGGGCGAAATCATCGGCCGCCGCCGCGATCGCGGGGTAGTTGCTCCCGGTCAGCGCCAGCTCCAGCCCGCCGCCGCCCGGTCCGCGCAGCCCCAGGCTGTTGCCGCCGGAAATATAGCTGTTGAAGCCGGGGATATCGTTCAGCGGGCCGCGGATTTCGGCCTCGATCTCCTGTTGGGTGCGCGCGCGCTGCTCCCAGGGCGCAAGCGGCGCGCTCAGGTAGCCACGGTTGAAGTCATAGCGCCCGGTGATGGAAAACAGCCGCTCGACCGTCCCATCTTCGATCAGTGGGTCGAACACCTGCTCGGCCTTTTCCACCTGCAGGTCCATGTAGTCCAGCCCGACGCCGTCCGGGGCTTGCAGCCAGACATTGATCTCGCCGCGGTCTTCCTGCGGGACGAGTTCCTCGCCGAGCGTCTGATATGCGACGAAGGCGACTGCGCCGATGCCGCACGCCGCCGCCAGCACGATCAGCGGCGCGGCGAGCACGACGCTCAGCAGCTTGTCATACGCGCGCTGCAGGAGGTTGCCGACCCCACCCAGAAGCGAGACGCGCGACCCGCCCTCCTTCGCCAGCGGCAGGCGCGAAGCGATCATCGGGCATAGCGTGAGCGCGATCAAAGACGAGATCAGCACCGTCGCGGCGAGCATGAAGCCGAATTCGCGGAACAGCCGCCCGGCCGTGCTCGGCAGGAAGGAGATCGGCACGAACACGGCTACCAGCGTCGCCGTCGTCGCCAGAACAGCGAAGAACACTTGCTGCGTGCCGATCACTGCGGCCGCCTTCGCGCCGATGCCCTGCGCCTGACGCCGCTGGATGTTCTCCAGCACGACGATGGCGTCATCGACCACGAGGCCGGTGGCGAGCACCAGCGCCAGCAGGGTGATGAGGTTGATCGAGAAGCCGAACAGCCAAAGCGCCGCAACCGCGCCGATCAGCGCGACCGGGATCACCACGGCGGGCACAAGCGTGGCGCGGAACCGGCCGAAGAACACCCAGATGACGGTGACGACAATCAGCGTTGCCAGCGCCAGCGAGGTCAACACTTCGTTGATCGCGCCCTCGATGAACACGGAGTCATCCGACTGGATGGCGATGTCGACATTGGTCAGCCGCGTGTTCAGGCCGTCGACGGCGGCGCGCACGCCTTCGGCGATCTCGACCGTGTTGGACTTCGCCTGCCGGATCACGCCGATGCTGACGACGCCGCGCCCGTCGAGGCGCACCCGCGAGCTTTCGTCCGCCGGGCTGAAATACACGTCCGCCACCTGCCCCAGCCGCACATCCTCGCGCAGGCGCAGATCGCGGATTTCCGACGGCTCCACGACCGAGGCGTTGGCGCGGACCAAGACTTCCTGCTGCGCGGACTCGAAGCTGCCGGCCGGCACGTCATAGCGCGCGCGGCTCAGCAGGTCGGAGACATCGCGGATGGACAGGCCATAGCTCGCCAGCCGGTTCGGATCGACCACGACGCGCAGGACGCGTTCGCGCTCGCCGAACAGCCGCGCATCTGCCACACCGTCGACGGCGAGCAACTCGGGCACGATCTGGTCCTCGACGACCCGCGTGACCTCCTCGACTGGCAGCGCGCCGCTCGTCACCGCCAGGCGCATGATCGGGCGCGCATCGTCGTCCGCCTTGATGACGGTGATGTTCTCGACCTCGTCGGGCAGGTCGCGTTCGGCGCGCGAGACGGCCTCGCGCACGTCGTTGGCCGCGTCGATCAGGTTGGCGGAGGGCGAGAACTCCGCGCGCATGCGCATGTTGTTCTCTTCGCTGGACGAGCGCACCGCCTTCACGCCATTGACCCGCGCGACCGCGCGCTCCAGCACGCTGGTCACCTCGGCGTCGATCGTCTCCGGCGAGCCGCCGGGATATTCCGCGCGCACGCTGACGATCGGCCGGTCGATATTGGGCAGTTCGCGCACCTCGACAGCCATCAGCGCGCCCAGGCCGGCGATGATGACGAGCAGGTTAAGCACCGCCGCCAGATAGGGGCGGCGCACGCTCAGGCCGGGCAGGCCGCTTCCGTAAGTGCTCACAGTCCGGCCTCGTTCTGTGCGGTTGCGTCAGGGCGCTCGAAGCTCAGTTCGCGCCCGGGCCGCAGGCGCTGCGTGCCTTCAACGACGACAAGCTGGCCCGGCGCAAGGTTGCCTGCGACGAGCACCCGGCCTTCCGCGCGCTTCACGACCGTCACCGCGACCTTTTTCGCTTTGCCATCCTCCACGGCCCAGACATGAGAGCCGTCCCGCGCCCAGAGCAGCGACAGTTCCGGGATCGACGGATATTCGCCGCCATCCAGCACGAGTTTGACGGTGAAGGACATGCCCCCGCGCAGCACATCGTCCGGGTTGTCCAGCGCGGCGCGCAGGCGCACGGACCGGGACTGGGGATCGACGCGGCTGTTGATCTCGGTGATGCGG
>CAYYSM010000098.1:4778-8083 GCA_964474225.1 uncultured Hyphomicrobiaceae bacterium | reverse complement strand
GCGCGACGCCGCTGCTCGGCTGCGACGTGTGGGAGCACTCCTACTACATCGACTACCGCAACGCGCGCCCGAAGTACCTCGAAGCGTTCTTCGACAACCTCATCAACTGGGAGTATGTCGAGCATCTCTTCAATCAGGCCCGCTAAATCGCGCTGCGCGTCCGGCAGCCGCCGGGCGCGCTGATACTCTCGTTCGGGACGAAGCGCGGCACCAGCCGCGCTTTTTTCATTTTTGGCGAACACCTGGTAAACCGCCCTGCCCGAAACCGGCACGCCCCGTTTCGACCCGTCATCAGGGTAAAAATTTACCGAAATTTAAGGGATCAACCTCGAAAATTGCGGCCAACTCGGCGGCCCGCGCCCCTGTCGGGCCTGCGGCATATCAAGTTGTGGAGTCATGCGTTTGCAATCCTGGATTGATCCCGCGACTCGCGATAGGTTTGCGTCTGGAGCGAGGGCCGCACGCAGCCGGCGCAGATCGTCCCGGGCGGCCGCCCGTCGCGCGGGCGAGGCCCAGAATGCCGCCATCTGGCGACTGTTGACGGCACACGCGGACGAAGCCTCGCGGTTGGGCGTTTACCTGTCGGCGGCGTTTCTGCTGGCGGCCGCGGTCTACGGGGCGGCGCTCGGCGGGCATCTGGCGGCGTGGCAGCAGACGCTGACGGCGCGCGCCGAAGCGGCACTGATTGCGGGGGGATTCGGCATTAACGAGATCATCGTCAAAGGCAGCGTGCACGCGCCGGGCGCACGGGTCCACGAGGCGCTGCAGACGGCGCGCGTCCGAACAATCTTCGGCTACGACACGCGCGCGGCCAAGGCGCGGCTGGAGCAGATTGGCTGGGTCAAGAGCGCGCGGGTGATGCGCCTTTGGCCGTCCACGCTGATCGTCGAGCTGCGCGAGCGCGAGCCGTTCGCGCGCTGGGATATTCGCGGGCACACCGTCCTGATCGACCGGGAGGGCGAGCCGCTTGGCGCGGTGACGCCGGACTTCACCAAGCTTCGGCGCATCGCCGGCGAGGGCGCGCATACCGCAGCCGCCGATCTGCTTGCCACACTGGAAACGCAAGAGGCGGTCGCGCGCCGGGTCGCGCTGGCCGAGCGGATCGAGCACCGCCGCTGGGACCTCGTCCTGCGCGGCGGTGAGCGCGTCCAGCTTCCGGCGCGCGGGGTCGCGGAGGCGCTGCCGACGCTCGCGCGTCTGCTCGACGGCCGCCTGCCGGGGGATGTAACGATCATCGACATGCGCGTGCCGGGGCGGATCGCGCTGCGCCGGGACGCGCCGGAAACAGATGCGCCGGGTCCGACCGCCCGGCTCTCGGATGGGGGCAGGCAAGCGCAGGCGCGGCCTCTGTGATCGGTTCGCGGAGCCAGAGATGTGGGACAATCGCAGCGCGGTAATCACCAAGGAGCGCACGGCGGCCGTTCTCGACATGGGAACGCGCAAGGTGTCCTGCGTGATCGCGCGGCTATTGCCGCCGCCAAAATGGCTCGCGCAGAAGGTTGAGCACGCGCGCATCAACATTCTCGGCTTCGGCCAGACGGCGGCGCGCGGGATCGCGGGCGGAAGCATCGGCGATCTCGACGCGGCGGAAGAGGCAGTCAGGGTCGCGGTGGGGCGCGCGGAGCACAATGCCGGCGTCACCGTCGACGAGGTGCATGTGACCTTCGCCGGCGCGGGTCTGTCCAGCGAGAGCTTCACCGCCAGCGTGCCGATCGCCCAGCGCACGGTCGACGAACTCGACATCCGCCGCGCGCTGCTGGCGGCCGAGCAATACGCCCGCCGCAACGGACATTCGATCCTGCACACGGTCATCTCGGGCTACGGCCTGGACGACGTCGCGGAGATTGAGGACCCCTGCGGACTGATCGGCGATACGCTGAAGGTCAACGTGCTCGCGGCAGGGATGGCGCCGCTGGCGGCAAAGAACATCGCGCTGTGCGTCGAGCGGTGCCATCTGCATCTCGCCGGCCTCGTCGCCGCGCCGCTGGCGAGCGGTCTGGCCACCGCCACGGCGGAGGAGCGCGACCTCGGCCTGACCTGCATCGATATGGGCGCGGGCGCGACCTCGCTGGCTGCGTTCTGCGACGGGCAGGTGGTGCATATTGATTCGCTTTCGTCGGGCGGCGAGCATCTGACCCGCGATCTCGCGCGGATGTTGTCCACACCCCGCGCCGAGGCGGAGCGGCTAAATACCTTGTATGCCAGCGTTTTTAGCGATGCGGCGCTCGATAACGACCACGTCGTGTGTCCTTTGATTGGTGAAGATGGCGAAGAACGTTACATCTATCCGACCAAGGCGGATATCGCCGCGATCGTGCGCACGCGACTGGAGGACATGTTCTCACAGCTGCAGGAACGGCTCGAACAGGCTGGCTGCGACCCGGCCGTGAGCGAACGCGTGGTGTTGACGGGCGGGGGCGCACAGCTTGTCGGCGCGACAGAACTCGCCGAGCGCATCTTCGGCGGCGTTGCGCGGACCGGGCGTCCTGAGGGGATCACCGGGCTGCCGCCCAATGCGGACCCGTCGCTCTCCGCTGCGGTGGGGACGCTCCATTATCTCCTGCGCGCGCCCGCGCCGCGGCAAGTCAGCGCGCAGCATCCCGCGCCGCCCGCCATGTCGGCGCCCGTGCCTTCGGGCGGCTATTTCGCCCGGGTCGGGCAGTGGCTGCGTGAGAATTTCTGAGTGCGAGGCCGGAGCATGATGCCGAATGAGCGGATGCTCCGACAGGTTGGCGAGACACAGCGGCGTCGCGCATCCGCAAGGCGATGCGCCCGAGCAGAACGCGAATTTGTGAGGCTGCAATGAGCATTCATCTGAAGCCGGCGGAGCTGACCGAACTGCGCCCGCGCATCACGGTGATCGGCGTCGGCGGCGCTGGCGGCAACGCCGTGAACAACATGATCCAGGCCGGCGTGGAAGGCGTCGAATTCGTCGCGGCGAACACGGATGCGCAGGCGCTGTCGATGTCCAGCGCGGGCGTGCGCATCCAGATGGGCGTGAACCTCACCGAAGGGCTCGGCGCGGGCTCGAAGCCGGACATCGGCGCGGCGGCGGCCGAAGAGGCCCTCGATGACATCCGCAGCTATCTCGAAGGCGTCCACATGCTGTTCATCACCGCCGGCATGGGCGGCGGCACGGGCACGGGCGCGGCGCCGATCATCGCCCGGGCGGCAAAGGACATGGGCATCCTCACGGTCGCGGTGGTCACCAAACCGTTCGAGTTCGAGGGCCAGCGGCGGATGAAATACGCCGAGAAGGGCATCGCCGAATTGGCCGCGCATGTCGACACGATCCTGGTGATCCC
>CAYYSM010000098.1:0-4768 GCA_964474225.1 uncultured Hyphomicrobiaceae bacterium | reverse complement strand
ACCACCTTCGCGGACGCGTTCCAGCGCGCCGACGACGTGCTCCGCTCCGGCGTCTCCTGCATTACCGACCTGATGATCCGCGAGGGGCTGATCAACCTGGACTTCGCCGACGTGAAGGCGGTGATGAAGGATATGGGCACGGCCATGATGGGCACCGGCGAGTCCAAGGGCGACAACCGCGCGCTGGAAGCGGCAGAGCTGGCGGTGTCCAACCCGCTGCTCGACAACGGCTCGATGCGCGGCGCGCAGGGCCTGCTCATCAGCATCACTGGCAGCCATGAGCATCTGACGCTTTACGAGGTGCAGGAGGCTGCCGAGCGCGTGCGCCGCGAAGTCGCCGCCGACGACAACCCGGACATCAACATCATCGTCGGCGCGATCTTCGATCAGACGCTTGAAGATCTGCTGCGCGTCTCGGTGGTGGCAACCGGCATCGACGTGGATCAGATCGCCGATAGTCCGCAACCTGCGCCCGGACCGCGGCGCGGCGCGGATGCCGACTCGCTGGGCGACCGCCTGCGCACGGCGCATGGCCGCGAACCCCGCGAAGCGCCACAGGCCAAGGGTGCTCAGGTCTGGGAAGGGCCCGGCAGCGTGACGATCGAGCAGCGCCCGCCCCGGCGCACCGCGCAGGAAAAGCCGCGCGCAACGACCGAGCGCAGCCACCCGCATTTCGAGCCGGTCGCGCCCAGCGCGCCCAGGCGTCGGCCGCGCCGGCCGCTGACGGACGAGGACTTCCCGGAATTGAGCGGACAGGATGATGGCGAGGGCTCTGAAGGGAGCGAACGGCGCAAGGGCGGTTTGTTCTCATGGATGGCTGGCCGGACGCGCGGACGCGAGGATCGCGGCCCCGAGAACGAGGCCCCAAGCCACGAAGCTGTCACAAGACGGGAGGAGCCGCGCATTCCGCAGGCCGACCCCGCGCGTGAAACCGACGACGGCGCGGCGGAACCGGCGGGTGAAGATGGCAAAAAAACGGCAAAACCGCGCATCAACAGGGGGTCAGCCAACGGCGCCGCGAACGCGGAAGAACCGTTTGATATTCCAGACTTTTTCAAACGCCCGCTGAACTGACCAGCGCTGAAACCAGTGCGGCGTTCGACGCGCTTCGCCGCCTGTCAAGCGGCGAGGGTGGCTTTTCCTTAATTCTGTGCCGTAAGTGGCTGATTCGGCACAGTTATCCGTAACAGAATGTAAACAAGCGTGATTTGTCGGGACGGGGGCCGCTGGCTAATCTCCCCACAGATCACGGGCGTGAGGCGTCGAGAGTGACGCGGACGCTGAGGGGCCCGGCCAGAAGAGGTCTCCGGCGAGACCTTCCGGCATGTGAATTCCTGGCCGGGATTTAGGGTGAGCGTCCACGCGTGATCGGGTACGGAGCGTCAAGCTGATCGTCAACTTCGTTTCTTTGCGCATCTAACAAATCTCAGCAGCGCTTCCTGAATGCCCGCTCGCGCCTTGCCTCCGTGATCTGATGGGGGGACAGACGAGCTGCGTATCATGCCCGTTCTGTCCTTGAAGGGACAAAGATAACGGTGCGAGACAACAATGATCGCAGACTTTACGGGGGCACGTCAGACCACGCTTAAGCAGAGCGTGGTCATCTCCGGCACCGGCGTTCACAGCGGCCGGCCTGCTTCGCTCATCCTCCACCCGGCAGACCCCGACAATGGCATCGTCTTCATCGTTCGCAACGATGCGGGTCGCGAGGTGCGCATTCCAGCTGATTTCCGCGCGATCTCCAACGTCATGCTCTGCACGGTGCTCAGCAACGGCGAAGACGCCTGCGTGGCGACCGTCGAGCATTTGATGGCGGCGCTGCGCGGCGTCGGTGTCGACAATATCGATGTCGAGGTCGATGCGGGGGAAATCCCGATCATGGATGGCAGCGCGGAACCGTTCGTCGAAGCGGTGCTCGAAGCCGGCCTTCGCCCGCTGGCGCGCTCGCGGCGCTTCATCCGGGTGCTCAAGCCAGTGCAAATCCAGGACGGTGACGCCTTCGCCTCGCTGGAGCCCTATGACGGCTTTCATCTGGATGTCGAGATCGACTTCGACACGCCGGTCATCGGCCGGCAGCGCTGGCGCGGCGACGTGACGCCGCAGGTTTTCCTTCGCGCCCTGTCGCGCGCGCGCACCTTCGGCTTCATGAAGGATGTCGAGATGCTCTGGAAGGCCGGGCGCGCGCTTGGCTCCTCGCTCGACAACACTGTCGCAATCGCCGATGACCGCGTGGTGAACCCGGAAGGCCTGCGCTACGAGGACGAATTTGTCCGGCACAAGGCGCTCGATGCGGTGGGCGATTTGTCGCTGGCCGGCGCGCCGCTGCTGGGCAAGTACCGCTCCTATCGCGGCGGGCACCGGGTCAATGCGATGATGCTGGAGGCGCTGCACGCCGACCCCGCGGCCTGGGCTGTGGTCGAGACGGATATCGAGCGCCCGCGCCATCGCGAGGTGTCCCGGGCCGACATCGCCTGGGGCGCGCCGATGCCGGCCTTCGCGGCTGATCGGAGCTGAGCCGCTGCGGCTGCTGACGCACACGGTCTTTAACGAATAGCTCTCCTCCCCCAAAGCGCGTCTCGGCGCGTGCCAAGCTGCCAGCTCCGGTGGTTTGACACGCGCCGCGTTTTTGCGCGCGCGGTTCTGGCCGGACGGGCATGTCCTGAATAATCGTCGATTGGGGGCGGTTGGTGCGGTCGAGAGGAATCGAACCTCCACGGGCTAAGCCCACAGCGCCCTCAACGCTGCGCGTCTACCAGTTCCGCCACGACCGCTGAAACGCATCAAGATGATGCCGATGTCGACGAACCTTCTGCAAGGACGTAGCAAAGGCGTCCGCCCGGTGCAAGTGCGCCCGCGCCACCTTATATTGCGATTCACACGCGCGAATTCAAAACCCTGATCCAGCGCCGATGAGCGACATCGCACAACACCGCCAAGATGCTGCCGTTGGCTGGGCGCTCAGCCCGGCGCCGGTGGACTACCCGGACGCGATGGCCGCCATGGAGGCGCGGGTGCGCGCGATCCGCGATGGCCGCGCCGACGAGCTTGTCTGGCTGCTGGAGCATCCGCCGCTCTACACGGCCGGCACCAGCGCCAACACGGATGATCTGCTCGCCCCCGGCCGCTTCCCGGTCTACGAGACGGGCCGCGGCGGGCAATACACCTATCACGGGCCGGGCCAGCGCGTCGCCTATGTGATGCTCGATCTGACGCGGCGACAGCAGGATGTGCGCTGGTTCGTGAACAGCCTGGAGGCGTGGCTCATTGCGACACTGGCCGAATTCGGCGTGCGCGGCGAGCGCCGCGCGGGCAAGGCCGGCGTCTGGGTCTCGCGCCCCAATGGCAGCGCGCCGGCGCAGGCCAAGATCGCCGCGCTGGGTGTGCGGATGCGGCGCTGGGTGTCGTTTCACGGGATCAGCCTGAACGTCGCGCCGAACCTTGAGCACTTCTCGGGCATCGTGCCCTGCGGCGTGACCGACGCCGGCGTCACCAGCCTCGCCGATCTCGGCGTGAATGCGGAAATGGCAGAGGTTGACGCGGCCCTTCGCGCCGCCTTCGAGCGCCAGTTCGCCTGCGTCACCGCCGAGGCATCCGCCCCGCTCACTGCGCAGCCAGAGCCTCCTTTACCGCCGACGCGAGGTCTTTAAGCGAAAACGGCTTGGGCAGGAAGACGAAGCTCTCGTCCTCGGCGAGTTCGCGCCGCAGGGCCTCCTCCGCATAACCGGAGATGAAGATCACCTTCATGTCAGGCAGTGTCTTGCGCATCTGCTGCAGCAGCTTCGGCCCGTCCATCTCGGGCATCATCACATCGCTGATGACGAGGTCGATCTCGTCGCCACGCTATGCCAGCACGTCCAGCGCTTCGACGCCGGTTGTCGCCTTCAACACGTTGTAGCCTCGCGATTCAAGCGCGCGCGCGGCGAAGCGGCGAACCGCTTCCTCATCCTCGACCAGCAGAACGGTCCCGTGCCCCGTCAGATCCTTGCGCTTATTGTCGCCGCCATCGCTCTCCGTCTCGGTGGCGTCCGCGGTCTCCTCCTCGACATGGCGCGGGAGATAGATCCTGAAGGTCGTGCCCTCGCCTTCCTGGCTGTCAACGTAGATGTAACCGCCGGTCTGCTTGACGATGCCGTGGACCACCGACAGGCCGAAGCCCGTACCCTCCCCGATTTCCTTGGTGGAGAAGAATGGCTCGAAAATCTTTTCCTGCACCTCCGGCGGCATGCCGCAGCCGGTGTCGGTCACCTCCAGCAGGACGTATTCGCCCACCGGCAGGCCCGACCGGTCCAGCTTCGCCGCGTCGCGCTCGGTCACATTCGCGGTGCGGATGGTCAGTTCGCCGCCGTCCGGCATCATTGCGTCGCGCGCATTGACCGCCAGGTTCATCAGCACCTGTTCTAGCTGGTTGGCATCCGCCTTCACCAGCCAGAGATCGCGCGCGTGAATGATGTTCGAGGTGACTTTCTCGCCAATCAGCCTGTTCAGCAGCAGGCCGAAGTCCTCGATCACATCAGTGAGCGACAACACCTTGGGCCGCAGCGTCTGCCGGCGCGAATAGGCCAGGAGATGGCGCACCAGCGCCGCGGCGCGATTGGCATTGTTCCGCACCTCCATGATGTCCTTGAAGGCCGGGTCACTTGGCCGGTGGCTGGACAGAAGCAGGTCGGTGTAGCCGAGAATGCCGGTCAGCAGGTTGTTGAAGTCGTGCGCGATGCCGCCGGCGAGCTGGCCGACTTCCTGCATCTTCTGCTTCTGGGCGATCTGCTCT
>CAYYSM010000097.1:0-8139 GCA_964474225.1 uncultured Hyphomicrobiaceae bacterium | reverse complement strand
AATGGATACAGCGGGCTTTTGACTGGATGTTTCTTTCGGTCGGCAATGTGTTTGTATTGTTTTGCCTGGCGTTGATCGTATTGCCCAGTGGCCGGATCCGTCTGGGGGGTGAGGATGCCAGGCCGGCCTTTTCGACGCCGTCATGGTTTGCCAAGCTGTTTGCCGCCGGCATGGGGATCGGCCTGATGTTCTGGAGTGTCGCCGAACCGGTGGGCTACTTCACGGAGTGGTTCGGCACGCCTCTGAATACGCCCGGCTTTACTGAAGAGTCAAAAGTCGCGGCCATGGGCGCGACCATGTATCACTGGGGTCTGCACCCATGGGCCATCTATGGAGTGGTTGGACTGTCGCTGGCGTTCTTCAGTTTCAACAAGGCCTGCCGCTGACCATGCGTTCGACCTTCTACCCGCTGCTGGGCGATCGTGTCTGGGGGGGTACCGGGGATGTCATCGACACGCTGGCTGTGGTCGCCACGATTTTCGGTCTGGCCACTTCGATGGGGCTGGGCGCCCAGCAGGCCGCGGGCGGGATTGCCTATCTGGCCGAAATCGGGGGCGGACTCCAGTCCCAGATTCTGATCATCATCGGTGTGACCATTGTCGCGATCTTCTCGGTGGTTCGCGGCATCGATGGTGGTGTGAAGCTGTTGAGCAATGTCAACATGGTGCTGGCGCTTTTGCTGCTGCTGTTTGTCATATTTGCCGGGACCGTCAGCGGAATGTTTTCAAACCTGGACATCACGTTCCAGGGCTATGTCCAATCCCTGCTGCCACTCAGCAATCCGGTCGGTCGCGACGATGATACCTTTTATCATTCCTGGACGATCTTCTACTGGGCCTGGTGGATTTCCTGGTCGCCGTTCGTCGGCATGTTCATCGCCCGCGTGAGCCGCGGCCGCACGGTGCGCGAGTTCATGATTGCGGTGCTGCTGGTGCCAACCATCGTCTCGGCGCTGTGGATGACCACCTTCGGCGGTTCGGCCATCAATCAGCTGATCGACCGGGCGAGCGAGGCCGCGGTGTTTGGCTACGTGATCGAGAGCTATACGCCGGAACTCTCGCTGTTCGCCATGCTGTCCGAACTGCCGCTGGCGACGATTACCTCGTTCATCGGCGTCGTGCTGGTGATCGTGTTCTTCGTCACCTCCTCCGACTCCGGCTCACTGGTGATCGACACGATCACGGCCGGAGGCAAGGTCAACGCCCCGGTGTCCCAGCGCGTGTTCTGGTGCACTTTCGAGGGTCTGGTGGCGATCGCGCTGCTGCTGGGCGGCGGTCTCGGCGCGCTGCAGGCCGCAGCGGTGTCGACCGGCTTCCCGTTCGCGGTGATCCTGCTGCTTGCGTGCTACGCCCTGTTCAAGGGGCTGTATTCCGAGCCGCGGGGCAAGGCTGCCGCGACAGCGTAAAGCACAAGCCCGCCGCGCACGCGCGGCGGGTCCCTTTTCGGCCAACAAGAAAGGCGGCCTTTCGGGGCCGCCTTTTTCCGTCTCAAGTTTTGCTCGCGCGCCTCAGGCGGCGTGCGAGGCGATCGGCTCGGTCAGCAGCGCATAAAGCGTGTCGCGATCGTTGGAAGCGCGCAGCTTCTGCGCCACGTTCGCCCGGCTCAGCAGCCGCGAAATCCGCGACAGCGCATTCAGATGGTCCGCACCCGCGCGCTCCGGCGCCAACAGCAGGAAGACCAGATCCACCGGCTTCTCGTCGATCGCCTCGAATTCCACCGGCTTGTCCAGCCGCGCGAAGAGCACTGTCACGCGCTCAAGCCCCGCGACCATGCCATGCGGAATCGCGATCCCGTTTCCCGTCGCGGTCGAGCCAAGGCGCTCGCGCTGCAGCAGCGTATCGAAGATGTCCCGCTGCGCCAGGCCCGTCATTTCGGCGGCCCGCTTCGACAGCTCCTGAAGCACCTGCTTCTTGCTGTTGGCCCGCAAAGCCGGAATGATGCCTTCGGACGAGATCAGATCGCTGAGATCCATGGTCATTCCCTTCGGTTGTCCCTCTATTTGGGCCTGGCACCGGATATGACGTGTGCTAAGCGGGATAGATGCACGTTTCATGCCGATCACAATCACGGATCAGCGGCAGGGCGAATGTTGCATGTGCCTGCATTGTCCACCCGCGCCGGTTGTGTGGCTCCCGCTACGGCGCGGCTTCCATCATTTTAGCGCCGCTCCCGCACTGCGTCACGTTTCGTGGCAGCCTCGACCCGCGCAGTCGGCCTTCGTAGATCCCCGGCGACCACCGGATTGGCCGGAGCACCGCTCCCCGAGCGGCCCAGCCAGCCGATGATGGCGCGGACGGTAGACAAGGCCCCTGCGGAAGTCAATTCTGCTTGCCTCCACTTTGTTGCTCATGACTTGGCGTGCAATATGTCGCGGTGGATAAATTTTCCGCCCGCTAGCCCGATTGCATCAGTTCCAGCTTCTTTGCGCGCCGGCGCTCCCGCGAGGACGGGATGCGCATGAGATCGCGGTATTTTGCGACCGTGCGCCGCGCGATGTCGATTCCGGATGCCTTCAGCGTCGCAACGATCTGGTCGTCGGAGAGAACCGAGTCGGGCGTCTCGGCATCCACAAGCTGCTTGATGCGGTAGCGCACGGCCTCCGAGGAATGCGCCGCGGCCCCATCGGCGGCCGATACGGCCGAGGTGAAGAAATACCGGAACTCGAACAGCCCGCGCGGGGTGGCCATGTATTTGTGCGCGCTCGCACGGCTGACTGTTGATTCATGCATATCGATTTCGGCGGCCACGTCCCGCAGGGTCATGGGTTGCAGGTGCTCAGCGCCGTGGCGCAGGAACCCGTCCTGCCGGCGCACGATTTCCTCCGCCACCTTAAGGATCGTCCGCGCGCGCTGATCGAGGCTCCGTACCAGCCAGTTCGCCGCGTTCAGGCAGTCTCCGAGGAACGCCCGGTCGTCGCGGCTCGCCTGCGCGCGCACCGTGGCGAAATAGGCACGATCGACCAGCAGGCGCGGCAGCGTCTCGCTGTTCAGCTCGACGTGCCAGTTGCCATCCGGCCGCGCGCGCACGAAGACATCCGGCGTGACCTGCGCCACCGGCGCGCCGCCGAAGCGCAGCCCCGGTTTCGGGTTGAGCCGCCGGATTTCGGCGATCATGTCGCGCACATCCTCGATATCCGACTGACACAGCCGCGCCAGCTTGGGCAACTCCTGAGCGGCGATCAGGTCGAGATGGCCCAAAAGCGTCGCAATCATCGGATCGAGCCGCCCCTGTTCGCGAAGCTGGATCTCCAGGCACTCCGCCAGATCGCGCGCGCCGACGCCGGACGGCTCAAAGCTCTGCAGCAGGGTGAGCACGCGCTCAACCTCCTCCGGCGCGACGTTCAGCCGCTCGGCGAGCCGGCCGGTGTCGCCGCGCAGATAGCCAGCCTCGTCGATCATGTCGATGAGATTGAGACCGATCAGGCGCTCCTTCGGGCCCGGCGCGGCGAGATTGAGCTGTTGCTCCAGATGCTCCCGCAGGCTCGGTCCCTCCGGCGGCGCGAAATCGCTGGGCGGCGTCTCGCCGCTCGGCCCGGGGCGCATCGTGGACAGGCTCGGCCCGTCTTCCAGAAAAGGCGCATCATCCCCCGCGCGATCCGCTTCGCCGGCAGAGTCTTCGTCGGCAGAGACTTCGCCGCCCTCGGCCTCCTCCGCGCGCTGCAGAAGCGGGTTCTCCGTCAGTTCCCGGTCGATGACCGCGGCAAGCTCAAGGTTGGAGAGTTGCAGCAGCTTGATCGACTGCTGCAATTGGGGCGTCATGACGAGCGATTGGCTGGGCTTCAGCTCCAATCTGAGCGCCATCGCAGGCTTACTCCTTGCACGCGATACAGGCCGGCGGGCTACATCGAGAACTCGTCGCCGAGATAGACGCGGCGGACTTCGTCATTGGCTATGATCTCGTCCGGTGTCCCCTCGATCAAGACCCGACCTTCATAGATGATGTAGGCCCGGTCAATCAGCTCCAGCGTCTCGCGGACGTTGTGATCCGTGATGAGCACTCCGATGCCGCGATCCTTGAGATGGTGGACGAGATTGCGGATGTCGCCTATCGCGATCGGGTCAATGCCCGCGAACGGTTCATCGAGCAGCATATAGGACGGACGGCTCGCGAGCGCACGGGCGATCTCGACCCGGCGGCGCTCGCCGCCGGACAGCGCGATGGCGGGCGACTTGCGCAGCCGCGTGATGCGGAATTCCTCAAGCAGCGCATCGAGCTGGCGCTGGCGCTCCTTGCGGTTCGGCTCGACGATTTCCAGCACCGCGCGGATATTTTCCTCCACGGTCAGCCCGCGAAAGATGGATGCCTCCTGCGGCAGATAGCCGATGCCCAGCCGCGCGCGGCGATACATCGGCAGGCGCGTGACATCGTGATCGTCAATGACGATGCGGCCGGTATCGGCGGGGATAAGCCCGGTGATCATGTAGAAGATCGTGGTTTTGCCCGCGCCGTTGGGCCCAAGCAGGCCGACCGCTTCGCCGCGCTCGATATGCAGGCTCGCGCCGCCGACGACCTGGCGGCTCTTGAAGCTCTTGGTAAGGTTTTCCGCTTCCAGCGTGCCGGCCGGCTCGGGCATCGCGTAGGGCTGCGGCACCGGCTGCACGGCCTGCTGCGGCGCGCGGCGCGGGCGTTGCGGTTGGGGCACGGGCTGTCGGCGCCGTTCGGTGATGGCCATGAGCGGTCGTTCGCGTCCCGTTTCACACGGTTATAAAAGCGTGAAGGAGCCTAGCACAAACGTTGGCGCTATTGGTGCGAAATTTGCATGCGCGCCGTAGTGGTCAGTCCTGCCGCGGCGTGAACAGGCCCCGGATGCGCTGGTTGCCGGCTTCACCCTCGACTTCGAAACGGCTCGTGCCAGTCCTCAGATTGATGACCAGCCGGTCGCCGCGCAGCACGTTTTCGCCCTGGGAGAGCACGACGTTGCCGCCAATCGTAACCACCTGCTCTTCCACGTCGAAATTGGCCCACTCGCTGGTGGCGGTCTGGTCGTCCTGAGTGCTCACCAGCACCTTGCCCTTGGCCTCGATGCGCGTTATCCCGCCATTGCCGCCGGCCGTGCTGGCGCCTGCAACGTCGCCGCCCGGCTGGCCCGTGTAATGCACCGCCAGCTCCTTCGCCTTCAGCGAGAAGCCGCCCTGGCGCGCCACGACGTTGCCCCTGAAGACGGCCTGTTTCTGCTTGTCGTCGACCTCAAGCAGGTCAGCCTCGATGTCGATCGGCTCGTCGGTGCTGCCCTGATAGGCCTGGAAGCTGCTGCCGATGCTCTGGGCGAGCGCAGGCGCAGCGGGCGCGCTCAAGACAAGGCCAAGCGCCATGAGAACCGCCGCCGTTACGGACTGCCCCCGCGGCCGCCACTGGCGGAGCGTTGCTGTGTTGCCGTTCATTGCGTGTCCGCTTCCTTCTGTGGTTCCAGCCGGACCTTTACGCCCCCCTGAAACACGACGCGCGCGTCGCCGGTGTTCAGCCGCACGCTGTCGGCGGTGATCCGGCTGCCGCGAAACTGCATCGCCACCGGCTCGTCCGAGACGATGAGCTGATCGGCGAAATGCACGGTCGCCGAGCGCATCTTGACGGACAGGCCCGCGCGCCCCTCGATGGATACGCCCTCCTGAAAGGTCAACTGTTGCTCTTCGGTGTCGAACAGCCCGCTCAGCGCCTGCAACCGGGTTGTATCGCCTTCGGGCGACACCAGCGAGCCGATAATCGCATCCAGCGCGACCTTCTGCGGGCTATCCACATTCTGCAGCGCCGTGTCGGCGCGGATTTCATAGCGGCCGTACTCCGGATGCATGCCCGAGAGCTTCGGGTTCACCATCTTTAGGTTGCCTGATTCGACCGAGATGCCCTCAAGAGAGGCTGTCGCGCCGTCGATCTCGATGGAAAACCGGGTTGGCACGAAATACAGGCTTATCATCCCGAGTGCGGCGAGGGGCAGCAGCACCCTGAACGCCTTGACCGCGATGGAATGCCGCCGCGCCGCGCGGAAGGCGCGCGCCCGCTCCTCCGCCGAGAGCTGCACGACGAAGCCGCGCGACCGGCCGGCGTGATCGGCATCAACTGACATGCGCCCCCCTTATAAGACATGGCGAAACGCCGTCGCTCGGGCTGCACCCAACGGGAGGAATATGTTGACAGTTGGACCGCACAAGACGGCTTCAGGAGTGGCTGAAAATGTCGCGTTCCGCCCAGCCCAGCAGGTCCAGCCGCGCACGGGTGGGCAGGAAGTTGAAGCAGGCCTGCGCGATCTCGGTGCGGCCTTCGCGTTCCAGCAGCGCGTCGAGCTTTTCCTTCAGCTGGTGGAGATAGAGCACGTCCGAGGCCGCATAAGCCTTCTGCTCCTCGCTCAGATGTTCCGCGCCCCAATCGGAAATTTGCTGCTGCTTGGAAAGCTCCACGCCGATCAGTTCGCGGCACAGGTCTTTGAGCCCATGCCGGTCGGTGTAGGTGCGTGTCAGGCGCGAGGCGATCTTGGTGCAGTAGACCGGCGCGGCGAAAACGCCGAGGTAGACGCCCATCACGGCGATGTCGAAGCGCCCGTAATGAAACAGCTTGAGCACCGAGGTGTCTGCCAGCAGCCGGCAGAGATTGGGGGCCTCATAGGCGCCCGGCGCGAAGCGCACCAGATGCGCGGTGCCGTCGCCGGCGGAAAGCTGCGCGAGGCACAGCCGGTCGCGGCGTGGCTCAAGGCCCATGGTTTCGGTATCGACGGCGACGCTTCTGCCCAGATCAAGGCCGTCAGGAAGATCGCGCTCGTGAAAATAGATCGTCATAAGCGAGGTTGGGCGGCGTGGTGTCTGCGAGAGGCATTCGACAGGGCCGACGGGATACCGGCCCTTGATCTGGCGGAAGCATGGGCGATGCCGCGCGCGAAATCAAGCGGGCCACACGCCGTTACCACGCTGCTCCACCGGAAGACGCGCCTGCGGTCAGATGGGATCGCCCGGCTCCTCCACCAGAAAGCGCCGCTCTGCGAGGTAGGGATGAATTTCCACCGCGCGGCGCAGAGCCTTCTGTCCTAGCCTTGCGCGACCCTGCCGCAGCAGGATGATCGCCTTGCCGGACAGCGCGCCGAAATGCTTGGGCTCAAGCTCCAAGACCTTTTCGATCGTCTCCAGCGAGGCATCGAAGCGGCCCATCTCGAAGAGGATCGTCGCCTTCTGGTTCCAGCCCTCGGCGTAGTTGGGCAGGCGCTCCGTCAGGCCGTTGGCGATTTCAAGCGCCTTGTCCAGCTCGCGCCAGCGGCGATAGCGGAAAATCTGCTGGATTTGCTCGCCCGCCTGTTCGTCCGGCCCTTGGGTCCACAGCTCCCAGATGCGGTTGTTGAGCCGCTGCGCTTCACCCGGGCTCTGGGCGTGTTTCAGCTGGCGATACAGCCGCTCCAGCTTCTCGCGGTCGTAGACGGATTCGGCCGGTGCAGACGGTTCGGCCGACGCCTGCCAGGAAAAGGCTCCGCCTGCCAGCGCCAGGCAGAGGACCCAGCCTAACGGGGACAATCGCTTGCTCATGCCGGAAGGTTAACACAGGTTACCTTCAGCCGCGACTTAGAAGTCGCAGCGAGCCGCCCGGCAAGCCAGGATGCGCAGCGCGCGCGGCCGGGGGCCGTAGCGCCCCGCCACGCGATTGCTTCGTCAAGTCAGGTCTGCGGCGTTTCGAGCTTGGGCGCCGTCGCGATCGGGTCCTCGGCGCGGCGCGACTTGCCCTCAAAGAATGCGCCCTGCTCAATTGCCAACGCCTTGTGGAACACGTCCCCCTCGACATGGGAGCTGGCCTGCATGGTCACGCGAACACCGCGGATCGATCCCATGACGCGGCCGCGCACCACCACATCCTCAGCCACGATACCGCCGGTGATTTCCGCCTTCTCGCCGACAATCAGCGAGCCGCAGTGCACGTCCCCCTCGATCTGACCGTCGACCTGCACCTCGCCCTTGGAGATGACATTGCCGGTGATCGCCAGATCCTCGCCGATGATCGACGGCGCGACGCGATCGCCCTTCTGTCCCGGCGCGCGGGTCGGCGCCGGCGCGCCCTGCGGTCCGGCCATCGGGGCGTTCGGCGGAGCCGAGGGCGCCGGCGAGGGGCTGCTCGCAGCTTTGCTCGTGGTCTTCAGGATCGGCTTTTGCTCAGAGTTACTCATGGCGC
>CAYYSM010000096.1:0-8156 GCA_964474225.1 uncultured Hyphomicrobiaceae bacterium | reverse complement strand
CTCCAGGCCTGCGTATTCCAATGAAATCGTCCACGTGTTCCGATCATGCCGTCCACTGCCAGAGCGAAGCGACGCCAGCATTGATATTATACCCTCAAGTGGTCGACATGGGCAAGGGAGAATCAATCCTGCGGCGTGATTCCCCTTGCAGATTGAGCCGGTAGGCGTTGTGAATCAGACGATCCAGGGACGATGGGCACGGGGGATGCATAGGCAAGGCAGAGTGTGGAAACAACAGTGGAAACAGCGGTGATGATCCAAAGGTGGGCGCACCGCAAGACGATGAAATGTCCTCGGCTCGATCCATTGTCTCTCATCCAACGAAAATAACACCGATCAAGCAATGGTAATCAACGTCGCACGCTCCCTCGGTGGAGCGCAAGGTGGGGCAGCAATGAAAGAAACAGCGTTGGAAAGCATCGGTGACACGCCAATGCTTGAAACACCGCAACCTCACCGCCTGCTTGTGCCCTGGCAGACAGCGATCTATCTGGTTGCTTGCTTGCGAGATCGCGGTGAGCGTGGAGAAGTGCGCGGGGGCGGGGTGTGGAAACAGCAGTGGAAACAGCGGTGATGATCCAAGGGTGGGCGCGCCGCAAAACGATGAAACGCCATCGTCTCAATCCCATTGTCTCTTCTCCAAGGAAAACGAAGAGAACACCGGGCAAGCAATGGCCATCAACGCCGCGCTCCCCCCCGGTGGAGAGCAAGGTGGGCCAGCGTTGGAAAGCATCAGCGACACTCCAAGGATTGACACACTGCAACCTCACCGCTTGCCTATGCCTCGGCAGACAGGAAGATGCCTGGTCGGCTGCGGGTCGCGGTGAGCGTGGGGAAGTGAGCAAGCGGGGTGTGGAAACAGCGGTGATGATCCGAGGGTGGGCGCATCGCAAAACGATGAAATGCCCTCGTCTCGATCCCATTGGCTCTCATCCAAGGAAAACGAAGGGAACACCGGGAAAGCAATGGTCAGCAACGGCGCGCTCCCCCCGGTGGAGAGCAATGCGGGCCAGCGGTGAAAGGAAACAGCGGTGGAAATATCAACGACACTCCAATGGCAGAAACACTGCAAACTCACCGCCTGCCTGTGCCTTGGCAGATTGCAATCTGTCTGGTCGGCTGCGGGTTGTGGTAAGCGTGGGGGAAGGCGGAGGTGTGGAAACAGCGGTGATGATCCAAGGGCGGACGCACCGTAAAACGATGAAACGCCATCGTCTCAATCCCTTGTCTCTCCTACAACGAAAACGAAGAGAACACCGATCAAGCAATGGCCATCAACAACGCACGCTCCCTCCGGTGGAGAGCAAGGCGGAAACATCGGTGGAAACATCCGGTGACACGCCAATGTCAGAAACACTGCAACCTCACTGCCTGTAATCTGTCCGGTCGCTTGCGGGTTGCGGTGAGCGTGGGGGAAGAGTAGAGGAAGAGACCCAGGATGCGGGTTATCCCGTATCCTGGGTCATTGTCATACAGGGTGGTATGTGTTCAAGGCATTGACACATACTAAAGCGAGGGAATACTGCCCTGATCGACCATCTCTCCCCACCCATTCTCTGCCTCCCACATCTACTGAAACGCGCGATTCTCAATCCATTGGGAGTGGCTTCGGAACGGATGGGCTTTGCGGCCAGGACAGCTATTCGCGCAAGACCAACGGCAGGTAGATCTTGGACCGCTCGTCAGTCACGATCACCCACCCGCTGCGTCCGTACACAGTGTAAGTATAGACGCCGGGGTAGGCGAAGGCGCGCCGGTAGACCCGGCCCGGCTCCAGATAGCCGGAATCGAAGCCGCGCGTGTCCTGCAGCGCGTCGCGCTCGCTGAGCACCTGGAAGATGGGGTTCTCGCTCCACCTGATCAGATCGTCGATGGTGTTGGTCTCGCTCAGCGCCGAGGTCCACTCGACCACGCTGCCCACCGGCACGGTGATGACCGCCGGATCGAGATGCACGCCAACCCACAGCGTGCCTCCGCCGACCTCCATCGGCGCGGGCATCACGGTAACGGAGTAGACGTCAACGTCCTCGACCCACGGCGTGTACGGCACGTTGACGTGGACGATCTGCGTGATCACCTCGACGACGGGACTGCGCCACGCTTGGTAGCCGTCAATGCCCTCGACCTGGATGTAGTAGTGACCGGGCGGGGTGAAGAAAGCGTAGTAGCCGGTGGTGGTGATGCCGTCGGGATAGGTGTCGTCCGTGACTTGCGGGTTGACCTGATCCTCGTAGAGGTGCGCGGGCCATGGCACCCAGCCGCCCCAGTGCGGCATAGAAACATAAGCCGTCACCGTCACCCCAGAGATTGCCTCCACTGGGTTGAACGAGCCGCCCATTGTGGGGTCGTAGTAGCCGCCTTTGTCCACGTTGAAGACGTACCCATCCGGGTCAATGAGTACGACGCCGGATTCCTTATCCACCTCCTCGCCGCACTGACTCTCGATGATCACGTGACGCGACTCGACGGCGATGTCGAAATGGTACCAATGCCCCTCGCGGCTGGCGGGCGTGTAGACCGCGCCGTCAACCGTGACGGTCATCGCCTGCGTGGCCTCCGTGCAACAGGAATAGAGGTGTAGTTGTGTATCGCGGTAGCCCACGTCTCTGGGGATCTGCCAATCCCTGGTCCGCCGCGTCCCAGTACGCGCGCTTCTAAAGACGTAGTTGTGGGTCCGTCCGTGGTACGTCGCTTCCCAGTAAGAGGTCTGTGGACACCAGCCACCCACCGAGGGGCCGCCTAACCAGATCTCGTTGGAAGCCGCGCTGATCTCATCTCCATGCGCGGATTTGGCAACGAAGTAGTGCGTCTGCCACGCATCGCCGGCGCCAGGCAGCACGTTCACCGTGACAGTGAAGCGTCCATGCGCATCTGCTAGGGTCTGGGCCACCGGGATGTTCGGCTCATCCAGGCTCGTATTGGTCATATAGATCGTGACCGTCACTCCGCGCTGCGCCACGCCGCGAAACTCGATGGGGAGTCCGGCGCAGGTCTCACCGCTCTCCGGGAAAGCGATATGCGGCGGCATCAGTGGCATAGGCGGTACTGCTATCTCGACATGAGCGCTGTCGGTATAGACTTCACTGCCCGTGCCCTGGCTTCTGGGGGTCTCGTAGACCTGTTCGATCTGGTTAGTCACGGTGAGCGGTTCGGCAGAAGTGGTCGAACCTTGCAAACGCAGCCATCCGCTATCGCCCTCCTGCACATACGCTGTGGCATCGAAGCGTAGTGTCGGCGGCCCGCCCGACATTTTCAGCGCGGGTTGGCTGAGTTGGCGTTCGAGGGTCAAGTCCGCCGGCCAGTGATCGGTGAGGGTGTGTTGGGTGACCGGCGGTAGGGCGGGATCGGCGGTTTGGTAGCGGTAACGCACCAGGTACTCGACGTTCCACTGCGGGGTCAGCGCGTCTACTTGTGCATCGTAGGTCATCATCACGCGGGGATCGTGCGCGCCCTTCTCCAGTTCCATCTTGACCGGATAAGTCGTGACGGTGTCCTCGTTTTCGGCGTGGGGATCACACTCGACGCCTGGCTGGGCTGCGATGACGGCTGCGACGTCCACCCCATCATCCAACCACTGCTGCGGCTCCACCTGCACCTGGATGGCGCCCTCCGCCCCTGCTGCCAGGTCACCCAGATGCCAGACCTTGGTGCGCTGATCGGGCGAGGTGAAATCGGCGACAGGATCGGAGGCCGAGAAACGCGCGCCCGCTGGCGCGGTGATGGTGATGCTGGTGTTGCGCGCCACACCGGGGGCAGCGTGATCATCCAGGTTGGCGTAGTCGAAGACGACATCATAGCGCTTGTGGGTCCCATCGCTGTACTGCGGATTACGCTCCGGCCCCGCGCCCATAATCGTCAGATCGGGGCACAGGACGGTGGTATCCACCTGCGCCTCCCACACGTAGGCGACGCCGTCAATTTCGGCCTGCGCCTCATTGTGGATGAGGCCGCATTCGACGCCGCCGCAAGCCTCGACGGTCACATCGAAGGTGATGAGCACGTCTTTGTCGGGTTCGAGTTCGCCCGACCAGGTCAGGCGGTCGTTAACGACTTCCCACACGCCCCCGGTAGCCAGGGCCGAACCGGGCACATACGCTGTCCCCTCGGGGATCGCGTCCTCCAGCGTGACATTCGCGGGCAGTACGCCGGTGTTGGTGACCCAGAGCGCGTAGACAATGGTGTCGCCCACCTCGACCTCATCCGCATCCGCCGCCTTGGTCAGTGCCAGGTCATAGCCGCCCAATTCGTACACCGTCGTCGTCGCGGTATCCGTGTTGTTGAGCGTGACCGCTTCGGCGGTAGTGCTGCTGATGGCGACGTGATTGATCAGCGCCGTGCCATCGGCCAGGCCCTCGCCCACGACGACGCGGACCGTGGCAGTCGCCGTCTCGCCGGGCGCCAGGTCGTCCAGGTTCCAAACCAGCGGATCGGTGCTATCGGGGGACGGATCAGCGCTCTGGAAGTTGACGCCGCCGGGCAGCGTGTCGGTCAAGGTCACGGTGTAAGCCGTGACGCCGCCCGCGTTGCCCCAACTGAGGTCGTAGAGCAGCGGCGCGCCCGGTTCGACGAAGGGCGGGGCCGTCTTTTCCACCCACAGATCGGGCACAGGCGGGACATAGATGAGGGTCGTGGTGACCGCGTCGGCGTTGTCCGCCTCGTTCAAGTCGATGGCGTTGAGCACGGCGACGCTGGCCGTGTTGGTCAACACCCCGTCGTAATCGGCGGTCGACGTGATCCAGACGGTGATGAGGCGCTGCGTATCCGTCGCCACATTGTAGAGCGTGCAGGTAAGGCTGGCGCCATCCGCCGCGCAGTCGCCGCCGGACGCGCTCATCACGGCGACGACGGTAGTCGGTACGACTGTATCCACCACGCGGACATCGGCGGCCAACTCCGAGGTAACGGCGTTGGCGACGGTGAGTGTGTAGACCAGCATCTCGCCCGCATTGCCGCTGGCGGGGCCGCGCTTGCTCAGGGCAAAGTCCGCGTAATAAGGATACTCGTCCGCGCCGAGGTCGGGGGCATTGCCCATCGGGCGCGGTTGGCCGTCTATATCCTCGCTGATGGCGGCGGCGACGCCGTCCGCGGTGACGATACCCACGTCTAGAGCGTCGGAGTCAACGGTGAGGTGGTAGCCGTCGGCGGCGAAGGCGGCTGTGCCGGTGATGGCGCCGAAGTTATCCACCAACCCTACCGTGGGCGTCAGCACGCTATCCCACAGAGTGAGGGTGGTGGTGACCATCCCGCTCTGCACTTCGATGCCCACGCCGGCGCTGACGACCAAGGTATTGGTGAGAACGGCCGTGCCATTTTCATACACATAGATGGCGTTGGGGCCATCATTTCGCGCCAGGGTCGTGTGCCACAGATGGACCGGGGCGCTCCGCACGGCCAAACCTGCACCGGAACCGCTGGCTGTATTTTCGACGATAACATTGTTGACCAATTTTGCACTGCCGGCGACTTGCACCCCGCCGCCGTTGCCGGTGGTGGTGTTGGCATAGACCAAGTTGCCCGCGACCACGTTGCCACTGCCGGTCAGATACATCCCACCGCCGCCATTGTCGCGGGTGGCATTGTGATGAATTTGGTTAGCAGACAGAAACGAGTTGGTGGTACCCGCATACAGGCCGCCGCCAAAACCACTGTCATATTCCAACCCGTCATTGCCATAAACCTGGTTTTCGACAAAGGTAAGGCGATCGCCGACCAGATAAACCCCACCCCCATGATGTGAGGAGGTATTGCTGTACACATCGTTATGGGCGATCTGGCTATCGGCGATGTCTTCGGTGTACATGCCGCCGCCACGACCGACGGAGCGGGTAGCCGAACTGCCACGAGCCGCATTGCCGTAGAGGGTATTGTGGGTAACGGTGAGATACGCGCCACCCTCAACTCGCACGCCGCCCCCTTGTGGATGGCTGCGCCAAGCCCCCCAAACGGTGTTGCTGTAAATCTGGTTGGCGGTAATCAGCACATGGTCGCTGTCCCATAAATCAAGGCCGCCACCACCGCGCCAATAGTTGGTATCGCCAGAAGGGGTAGTTTGTTGCACCTCGTTGTTGTAGATGCGGTTATTTTCTAGCCAGGCATAATCGCTTTCGACCAGGGAAATGCCCCCGCCCTGGCCGACCTGAGAAGGCCCGGCCTGATTTTCGTAAATCTCATTGTCCTCCAAGACGAGGTAGGGGCTGTTGTAGGCATGGATGCCGCCGCCCCGGCTGCTGGCGGTGCGATAAGCGAGGTTGTGGTGGATGTGATTGCCGCGCAGTGTCACCCCGGCGGCGGATTCGATGGAAAGGGCGCCGCCAAAGTCGGCCTGGTTGTTGTAAAAGTTGTTGTGGGCGATTAGCGCGCTGCCGCTGCTGATGTATAAGCCGCCGCCCCGGTTTTGAAAACCGGTGGAATGCCCGTTCTCGCGGAAGGTGCAGTTGGTAATGGTGGCACTGGCTTGGGTGAGGTAGACGCCGCTGCCTTTGGGGGCGTCCAGAGCGTAGCCGTCGTAAATATCCAGCCCCTCAAGAGTGACGGTGATGTCGGGGCCGGTGGCGTAGATGACACGGCCGTTGCTCTGCGCATCCAACGTGGTGGTGTAGAGGGCGGGGTCCCAGGCGGAAAAGTCGGCGTTGGCGCCGCCACGCAGCGTCAGGCTCTTGCTGATGTAGACCATCTGGCTGAGGCCGCCATAAGCGTTGACGCCGGTGTAGACGCCCGTAGCGACCCACACCTCATCGGTGGGATCGTCCACGGCGTCCACGGCGTCTTGTACCGTGGTGTAGCAGGGCGTCTCACCGCCGCAGTTACCATCGACAGAGACATAATACACATCGTGTCCATCCGGCCCCTGCGCCAACACCGGCGGCGGGCCATTATCCCCTGCTCCAAGCAGCGCGAGCGCGCCGCCAATGAGCAACAGGGCCAATACGAGAGAACCTGCAAGTGACTTGAGTTTCCTGTTCATCTGTGATCTCCTTGATTAACTATGAATGACTGACTAATCCGCGAAATATCAACCGGACGCCGTAGCGCAACTGCGCTTTGACGTCCACCTCCTCCGGCGCGTAGACCCAGTGCAGGGTCGTGCCACTCAACAGCGCGTCCAGCGCCCACGCTGCCTGGCGCGCATCTGTCGGCGCGAACTCGCCGCTCTCAATGCCCTCTGTGATGATGGCCTCCAGCAGCCCGGTCAACCGGTGCATAAAATCGGCGATCACCGCGCGCACGTCCTCGCGGCGCAGGCCCAGGGCGCAGAACTCGTAAAAGATGGGCATCAGCGGCAGCACTTTTGCCTCCTCGGCGATGAGCGTCTCGTAATAGGCGGTGAGCCGCTCGGTGGCCGTGTCGGGTGTTTCAGCAGCGGTCTGCAAATCCGCCAACTCCTGGGCGAAGAGTTGCTCGGCGATAGCGTGGATGAGCGCGTCCTTGCTGTCGAAATAGAGATAAATCGTGGCCTTGTTGATGCCGATCTCATCAGCGATGTCCTCCATCGTGGCGCTGTCGAAGCCTTTCTTGGCGAAGACGACGGTGGCGGCCTCGATGATCTGGGCGGTGCGCATCTCGCTCACGTCGGGTCTGGGGGTCATAAACACCTCCTGTAAAAATAATGATAACTTACTAGTTAGTCATCATTGTAGCAGAATATCGGATGTATGTCAAGGCCTTCCTCTGACAGTCTGTCGAAGGGAACAACCGAAAGCGGGGCTACCCTGGGTTTGTCACCCACCATGAGCATCCTGGAATCTGGAGAAGATACTTGTATCACTGTCAGTTTGAAGTGCCCTATCCTGATGACGCAGACGCGCTGGTGTAGATCAACTGGGGGTCTTGGAAGCAGTAGGCGATGCGCGCCTGCCCGGTCGGTGAGACGATTTATCCGGCGATCGCGCAACAGCGTGCTCTTGCCCCATCTGTTGGGGCCGATCAGTCCCATTCGCTTGCGGGTTGCGGTGAGCATGGGGGAGTTCGCAAGCAGAGTGTGAAAACAACAGTGGAAACAGCGGTGATGATCCGAGGGCGGACGCGCCGCAAAACGATGAAACGCCATCGTCTCAATCCATTGTCTCTCATCCAAGGAAGATAACACCGGCCAAGCAATGTCGGTAGTGTCCCTCAACAATTGAGATAATTCAAGAAAGGCCAATTGGTGGCCCAGG
>CAYYSM010000095.1:0-8186 GCA_964474225.1 uncultured Hyphomicrobiaceae bacterium | reverse complement strand
AACATCTTGTTGACGCTGTCGGGCGCGGCGCGGAACTTGTCGCGGCGGTGAATGAGCGTGACCTTCTTAGCGATCGGCTGAAGGTTCAGCGTCCAGTCGAGCGCGGAATCGCCGCCGCCGACGATGATGAGTTCCTGGTCGCGGAAATCGTCCATCCGGCGGACCGAATAGAAGACCGACTTGCTCTCGAAGTCCTCGATGCCGGGCAGCGGCGGGCGCTTCGGCGTGAAGGAGCCGCCGCCCGCGGCGATGATGACGACCTTCGCCTCGATCACCGTGCCGGCATCCGTCGTGATGACGAAGCCGTCATCCGTGCGGCGCAGGGTCTCCGCGCGCTGGCTGAAATGGAATTCCGGTCCGAACGGCTTGATCTGTTCCATCAGCCGGTCAGTCAGCTCCTGACCCGTCACGACAGGCAGTGCCGGGATGTCATAAATCGGCTTTTCCGGGTAAAGCTCGGTGCACTGCCCGCCCGGCCGGTCGAGGATGTCGATGAGATGCGCCTTGATGTCCAGCAGCCCCAGCTCGAACACAGCGAACAGGCCCACAGGCCCGGCGCCGATGATGAGGGCGTCGGTCTTCACCGCGCCTGAACCGTTGCTGCCGCTGAATTCCTGATACATGCCGAAGGCCCCGTGAGAATGTGCTGCTGATTAAGGATACGACAAGCGACGGGCGCGGTTCAAACCTGCTCTTCCGGCACGTGCAGCACCAGCCCGTCCATCTCGTCGGTCAGGCGTATCTGACAGCTCAGGCGGCTGGTCGGGCGCACGTCGAAGGCGAAATCAAGCATGTCCTCCTCCATTTCGGAGGGCCCGCCGACGCGCTCGGTCCATTCGTCCTCTACATAGACATGACAGGTCGCGCAGGAACATGCGCCGCCGCACTCGGCCACGATTCCGGGGACGTTGTTGGCAATGGCCGCTTCCATTGCGGTTTGCCCGCTTTTGGCCTCAACAACCTGTTTGGTTCCGTCGGGTTGAACAAAGGTGATGGTCGGCATTCACTCGCTGCTCTCGGTTAGGAATTGCACGCACGTTATGTGAGCCGCACACAGGTCGGGTGCAAGCCATCTGACGGCTTGCCGCGGCCCGCACGTCACGCTCCAATCGCTCGCCCGCCTCTATAAGCCAGGGGCCGCGTTTTGCCAACCGCGCGCATCGACCCCGGAATGCAGGCCAGCCGCGATTCCCGCACAGATTGATGCGCCCGGGGCCAAAGCGCGGAATGATCACGCGTTTCTTTTTTTGGCCGCAAAAAATCGGTAGACCCACACCTATAAGGGGAAGTATGCCTGATGCGACGCTGCATCAGAAAAGGAAAAATGTGAACTTCGACGGGTTCAGGGGGCGAGGCGTTTGGCGGCCATTCACGAGCAGTGGTAGGCTCTTAGCGACTCGCCAAGGGGGAGGCCGGCGCATCCAGGCGCATTCATATGTTGCGATCTTGCCTTAATTCTTCACAACGAACGTCCTGAACGGATGGCGGAATGGCTCAGAATCCATCGAAATCTCACGCATCAGGCGAAAGCGCGGCCAAGGCCGCCGGCTTCAAGACGAGCGGTAAGTTGAGCAGTCCGTCGGCGTCGAAACAGCAAACCGCCGAGAACAATAGCGCGGCCGAAACGCCCGGCGCGCCCCCGCCTCACGCCACGGCGCCTGGCGCGGCGAAAAAGGCCGGGTCGTCCTCCGGGCAGGACAAGGCGGCCGCCAAATCCAAGGATGCGCCCGGCAAGGCCAGGTCAGCGGCCGCGAGCGATGGCAAGCCGGCCAGGACAATCGAAATGCCGTCGCGGCGCGCGCAGCGCCCGGGCGAAGGGAATGCCGAACAGGGCGCGGCTGGCGACGAGCAAGGCGGTCAAAGCGCCCGCGATGCGCGCCATCAATCTCCGGCGCGCCGGAGCGCGGCTGCGGTGGCGCGCGCCCCGGTCCCGGCGAATGACGACATGCCCTCCATCGGCGGGTTGGTTTACGCGCTGCAGCAGAAGCCGTCGCGCTCGCCGTTCTTGGTGGCCGGTATCGCCTCGGTTGTGTGGGCCGTTCTCGGCATCCTCGTCGGCGCGTCCGTCCTCAGCAAATATGGCGGGGATATCAACAGCTTCCTCGACTTCTTCGCCAGCCCGGTCATGCTTGGCGTCATCTCCGGCACCGTCGTGCCGATCGCGATGTTCTGGTTCCTCGCCTATTTGATCTGGCGCGCGCAGGAACTGCGGATGATGTCGACCGCAATGACCGAGGTCGCCGTGCGGCTCGCCGAGCCGGACAAGATGGCGGAGCAGTCGGTCGCCTCGCTGGGGCAGACGGTGCGGCGACAAGTCGCGGCCATGAACGACGCTATCTCGCGCGCCCTGGGCCGCGCGGGCGAGCTTGAGGCGCTGGTGCATAACGAAGTGACCGCGCTGGAGCGCTCCTACAGCGAAAACGAGCACCGTATCCGCAGTCTCATCAACGAGCTCGCGAGCGAGCGCGAGGCGCTGGCCAATAACAGCGCGCGCGTGAGCGAAGCGCTGCGCGGCATCGGTGGCGACGTGCGCCGCGAGATCGCAGCCGCGACGGACGAGGCGACCGAGTCCTTGACGCAGGCGACGAGCACGCTCTCTGACACGATCTCGACGCGCGCTCAGAAGATCACCACGGCCGTCACCGAGGCGGGCGATGCGGTCGACGCGAAGCTGGCCGAGCGCGGCGCGCAGGTCAACGAGCAGCTCACCAAGCACAGCGCCAAGACTGTCGACAACATCCACCAGCAGAGCCTGCAGGTCACCACGGCGATCCAGCAGGCTTCCGACCGCGCCTCAGCGGCAATCTCCGCCAAGAGCAACAGTCTGGTGCACTCCGTGATGAGCATGAGTGAGCGCGTTGCGCAGGAGATACCGGCGCTGCTCGACCGCCTGGGCGGCGAACAACAGCGGCTCAACAGCATCATCTCCGATGCGACGACCAACCTGTCCGCGCTTGAGAATGCGTTGTCGGATAAAACCAAGGCGCTGGACAGCAGCCTGAACGACAGGACCAGGGTGCTTCAGGGGGTGCTGGCCGAGCATTCGCAGGCCATCGACAGCTCGCTGTCGGAACGCACGCGCGCGCTTGAGGCGCTGCTCGGTCAGCGTACAAAGGAGTTTCAGCAAACCATCAGTTCGGGCAGCAAGCACATCGAGGACTCCATCGTTTCGCGCGCCCAGGCGCTTGAGCAAGCGCTCAGCCGTCAGTCCGGCGCGATCCGGCAGACGCTGGATCAGCATGCCCAGAACATGGAGCAGTCGCTGTCCCGTCAGGCGGCCTATATTGAGCACTCAGTCGGCCAGAGTTCGGACAATATCGAACGTGCGGTCAGCGAACTGGCGGAACGCACGGGCGCAAGCTCCGAGGCGCTAGAGGCGCAGGCCGAGACCTTGCGGCAGATGTCGAGCGGCATGCTGAACCAGATTCAGAGCCTGACCAAGCGCTTCGAGGAGCAAGGCGCGACCATCATGAAGTCTGCGAAGGCGCTGGAAGTCTCCAACACCAGGGTCGACAGCGTGATGGAGCAGCGCCAGGCCCAGCTTGGCAAGCTGATCGAGACGATCGGCAGCCGCGCCGCCGAACTCGACAAGATGATGCACAACTACTCCAGCATGCTGGAAGAGTCGCTCTCCCGCGCAGAAAACCGCGCGCGCAACGTCACCGAATTGCTGGCGCAGGACTCGGCCGAGAAGAGCCAGTCGGCGGTGCGCGAGATCGAGAAGCTGCGCTCGGAGACGCAGGCGCACACCTTCGAGGCGATCGAGGAGCTGAAGTCCCGCTTTGCCGCGCTGTCGGAGCAGATTGGCGACCAGCTCAACTCGCTCAGCTCGCGCTTTTCGGAGACCTCCGAATCGGTCAAGGACTCCACGCGGCGCGCCTCGATGGATCTGGAGACGACCAACTCCGAGCTGCGGCGTCAGGCCAAGGCGATCCCCGAGACGACGCGCGAAAGCGCCTCCGCCATGCGCAAGGCGCTGCAGGACCAGCTCGCCGCGCTGGATTCGCTGTCCGACATTGCGAACAGGCATCGCTATTCCGGCGCAGTGTCACGCGGGGAGCAACCTTCGGCGCGTAGCGGCGAGCGGGCTTCCACCCGGCAGGACCACGGCGGGTACCGCAATACGCCTGCCCAGCCAGCGGCGCCGCGCCAGCGCAGCCGCGATGACGACGCCTGGCCCGCTCAACGCAGCGCGCCGGCGCAGCTCCCCAAACGGCCTGCCTGGGATGAGGAGGCGGCCCCCGGTGCCCGGCGGGGTCGCTCAGCGGCGCGTCCGGACGATGATTTCGATGCGCTGACGGCCGGGTTGATCGACCGTCTGGAAGGCAAGTCCCGCAATCAGCCGGAGACAGACCAGCGGTTCGGCGCTGAGGAAGAGCCGCCGGCGCGTCAGAGTCGCGAGGCCCCGGCCTCCCGGCAGGCGAGCGCGTCGCAGCGCCGGGACGAGGAAAGCGCGCAGCCTGCGGGCGAATGGTCGCTGGGTGATCTGCTCGCGCGCGCCTCCGAGGCCGAGGAAGACGATGAATTGTCTCTCGACGGCGGCGGCTTAGGTGCCGAAGACCGTTTGAGCGGCGACGACTCTTACGGCCGGCCCCCGCAAGTCGCGCCGGAACCCGCGCCGCGACAGGAAAAACCCGCACCGCAGGATGATCGCGCGGACTTCAACATGAAGGACATCGCCGACGCCGTTGACCAGGACACCGTCGTGGAGGTCTGGAAGCGGTATCACCGCGGCGACCGCAGCGTCATCAGCCGCGATGTCTACAACCGGCAGGGCCAGTCGACCTTCGACCAGGTCCAGCGGCGGTATCGCAGCGATGCGGCCTTCCGGCACATCGCGGACCGCTACATGGCGGATTTCGAAAAAGTGTTGAAGGATGCCAGCCAAGCCGGACAGGACAGCAAGGCACTGCAGAATTATCTCGTCTCGGAGACCGGCAAGATCTACTTGATGCTGGCGCATGCGAGCGGGCGGCTGGACTGAATCGCCTAAAGCGTTGCGATCCGAATCTACCGAAAGATCGGGGCTGAGAGCAGCCCGCCCTCGCGCCAGAGTTGGTTGAGCCGGCGCTCCCGGCCGAGCGGGCTATCATCGCCAAGATTGCGCGCGAACAGCTCGCGGTAGATCCCAACCATTGCCACGACATTGTAGGCCCATTCCGGATCAAGCCCGAGCCGCTGACCCAGCGCGCCTTCGACGCCGATGAAGCGCCGCGCCAGCGCGCTGTCCGACGCGGCCGCGTTGTCGATCGTGTCCGAGGCCAGGCCCATGTCCTCAGCGGCGATCAGCGCGAACAGCGTCCACCGCACAACGTCCGCCCATTGCGGGTCGCCGGTGCGCACCGCGGGCCCGAGCGAGGCGACGCCAATGACGTCGCTCAGAACGAGGTGGGCCTCTGGGCTGGCCAGCGTTTCCCTTTGCGCGTCCAGGCTCGCAATATCGCCGGCAAACACATCGCAACGGCCCGCATCGTAAGCCTGAAGCGCGTCGCTAACCTGCGCGAAGCGGACGAGCCGGTAGGGCATGTCGTTGCGGCGGAAATAGTCGGCGATGTGGAGCGCATCAGGCGCGCCTTCGACCGCGCAGATGTCCGCGCCTGACAGTTCCAGTGCGGTGGCCACACCCAGCCGCCGCGGCACCAGAAGCCCAAAGCCCTCATAATAGAGCGCGCCGACGAAGCGCACGCCCGGCTGGGTGTCATTGCTGAAGCTCCACACGCCGGGATGCGCCAGAATGTCGATCTCGCCGGCGCGCAGCGCCGCAAGCCGCTCCTCCTCCGCGATCGGCAGGAAATTGACCTTGGCGGGATCGGCGAAAACGGCGGCCGCAAGGGCTCGGCAGAAATCGGGGAAAAGGCCTGACCATTCGCCTGCGCCGCCGGTTTCAGACAGGCCCGGCATCCCGGCGCTGACGCCGCAGGTAACGTTGCCCCTTTCCCTGACCTGCTCGAGCGTTCCTGCCTGCGCCGCGCCGACTCCCAGCACGAGCGTCGCCACAAGCCATGCCAGCCGTGCTACCACTTTGCCGCCTCTTGTCGGATTACTGAAAGAATCCCGCCGATCGACGCGTGCCCTGCATAGCGGTTCGCTCCGGTCTTTCGCAATGGGAAACACCGCGCGGCCGCGCGCGCACCCCGGGGGCGCGCCTGACGGACCACGCTGCCAGCGGCTTGACCCCAGCGCGGCGGACGGGCACATCAGATCCCACGGCACAAGGAGGCGATATGGCTCAGGACCACGACGACGGCAACGGGCATGAGGACAGCCCGCTGACCCGGCTCGCGCATTCCGGGCGCGATGCGCAAGAGCAGTTTGGCTTCGTCAACCCGCCGGTGGTGCGCGGCTCCACGGTGCTGTTCCCCGATGTCGCCTCGCTGAACGGGCGCGATGCGCGCTATACCTATGGCCGCCACGGCTCGCCGACCATCCGCTTGCTGGAGGAGGCGCTCGCGGAGCTTGAGGGCGGGGCTTGCACGCGGCTCGCGCCCTCCGGGCTGGCGGCGATCTCCGCTGCGCTGCTCGCCTTTGTCGAGGCTGGCGACCACATCCTCGTTACCGACAGCGTCTACCGGCCGACGCGGCGCTTCTGCGATCGGGTGCTGCGGCGTCTCGGCGTGGAGACGGAATACTACGACCCTGAAATCGGCGATGGCATCGCCGCGCTTATGCGAGACAATACCCGCTTGGTGTTCACCGAAAGCCCCGGCTCGCAGAGCATGGAGATGCAGGACATCCCGGCGATCGCCGCTGCGGCGCATGCGCGCGGGGCCTGGGTGCTGACCGACAACACCTGGGCGACGCCGCTCTACTTCAAGCCGTTCGATCATGGCGTGGACGTGTCGATCCAGGCGGCGACGAAATACATCGTCGGCCATTCCGACGCGATGCTCGGCGCGATCACCGCGAGCGAGCATGCTGCCGGGCGGATCCGGACGGTTCATACCGATCTCGGCCTGTGTCCCGGGCCGGAGGATTGTTACCTGGGCTTACGCGGCCTGCGCACCATGGGCGTGCGGCTGGAGCAGCATCAGCGCTCGGGCCTCGAAATCGCGCGCTGGCTGGCTGGGCGCCCTGAGGTGTCGCGCGTGCTGCACCCGGCGCTGGAGGACCATCCCGGTCATGCCATCTGGCGGCGCGACTACACCGGCGCGTCGGGATTGTTCTCGGTGATCCTGCACCCCGCGCCGCAGGAGGCGGTTGCCGCGATGCTCGATCATCTCAGGCTGTTCGGGCTGGGGTTTTCGTGGGGCGGCTTCGAGAGCCTCGTCGTGCCGTTCGATCCCACGTCCTACCGATCTGCCACAACCTGGGACGCGGAAGGTCCGGCGCTTCGCTTCCACATTGGATTGGAGGACGTCGAGGATCTGAAACGCGACCTCGTGGCTGGCTTCGATCGCCTCAACGCCCAGCGCGGTTAAGAAAATTGCACCGCTGGTCCGCTATTCCTGAGCCAACTATCAACGATCGAGGAAAACGGAACCGGCATGAGGCTCTTCGACCCCGCGAATCGCACGCGCACGCCGCGCCATGCCCGCATCTGGGCGGCGTGGGAAATTCTCTACACGGTCGTGGATTTCGCCGCGGCCTTCTTGTTCATTATCGGCTCGGTGTTTTTCTTCTACGCCAGTCTGACTTACACAGGCACATGGATGTTTCTGATCGGCTCGATCTGTTTCGCTTTGAAACCGACCATCCGGCTGGTAAGGGAACTGCAATACCTCGCCATGGGCGATGTCGATGATGTCGCGGAAAAATTCCGCAGTGAGAGCCTGAGGGCCGAGGCGGAGCCGGGAGCGGACAATAGTAGATGACAGAACTCGCCGCCGCTGCGCTTGCCTTTATCGGGTTTCACATGGTGCCGTCGTCCTCGCTGCGGGCTTGGGCGGTCAAGCGCTTCGGCGAGCCGGTCTATCTCCTGGCATTTTCGATCATCTCGACCGTCACCCTGGTATGGCTGGTGATCGCGTTCTTCGACGCACCGCGCGGCGCGCAGCTCTGGTATCCGGGGATGGTCTGGGTCTGGCTTCAGGCGATTCTGATGTTGCTGGCCTTCGCGCTGATTGCTGGGGGCCTGGGGCGGCCCAACCCTTCAGCCGTAGGGCAGGGCGGTGCGATCGAAAAGATCGATGTCTCCAAAGGCATTTTCGGGATCACCCGTCACCCCGTCATGTGGGGCATCGGCATCT
>CAYYSM010000094.1:0-8256 GCA_964474225.1 uncultured Hyphomicrobiaceae bacterium | reverse complement strand
TGCTGCAGGGCGACGTCAAGGACGTGCTGCTGCTCGACGTGACGCCGCTGTCGCTGGGCATTGAGACGCTCGGCGGCGTGTTCACCCGTCTGATCGACCGGAACACGACGATCCCGACCAAGAAGAGCCAGGTGTTCTCCACCGCGGAGGACAATCAGAATGCCGTTACCATCCGCGTCTACCAGGGTGAGCGCGAGATGGCGGCCGACAACAAGATGCTCGGCCAGTTCGACCTTGTCGGCATTCCGCCAGCGCCGCGCGGGGTGCCGCAAATCGAGGTCACGTTTGACATTGACGCCAACGGCATCGTGAATGTGTCGGCGAAGGACAAGGCGACCGGCAAGGAGCAGTCCATTCGCATCCAGGCGTCGGGCGGCCTGACCGAAGAAGAAATCGAAAAGATGGTCAAGGACGCTGAGTCCCACGCCGAAGAGGACAAGAAGCGCCGCGAACTGATCGACGCCAAGAACCAGGCCGAGGCCTTGATCCATTCGACAGAGAAGAGCCTGGCCGATCTCGGCGACAAGGTCGGCGCGGAAGACAAGACAGCGGTCGAGAGCGCTGTGTCCGAACTGCGCACCGCGCTTGAAGGCGACGACAAGGATGCGATCGAGGCGAAAACCCAGTCTCTGGCGCAGGTGTCCATGAAGCTCGGCGAGGCGATGTATCAGCAGTCATCCGACCAGGGGGAAGGCGGTGCCGCTGGCGGCGCCGAGCAGCCCTCCAGCGAGGGCGAAGGCGTTGTGGACGCCGACTTCGAGGAAGTCGACGACGACGAGAAGAAGAAGCGGGCTTGACGCCCCGAAACAGCGGCGCGGCCCACGGTCGCGCCGCTTTCGCGTTTCGCCCAGGATGGTGCAGCTGAGCCGCCATGACGACGAACTCGCCAGACATCCCCTTTGGACGCTTTGCCCTCCCGCCCTGGCGGGAGAATTTGCGTCGGCTTGCTGGACGGCTCCCGCGTAACGGCTTCGGCCGGCGGATGCGCTCGCTGCTGCGGCGCGTCGTGACCGCGGGGGCCAGCGAACCGTATGACATCGAAGTGTTCCCGGCCGTTCGCGCCCGCGTCTATCCGAGCACCAGTCTTTGCGAAAAGCGCGTGTTTGCCGCTTCACAGCTCTATGACTGGCCAGAGCGGCAAACGCTGAGCAAAGCGCTGGCCGAGACTGAGACGGAGCCGTTCGTGTTCGTCGATCTTGGCGCGAATGTCGGCGTCTACACGCTCTGGATGGTCTCGGAGGCGCGGCGGCTGGGCCGGCCGCTGAAAGCGCTGGCGGTGGAGCCTGACCCGGAGACCTATGCGCGGCTTAAAATGAACATGGCGCTGTCGGCGGCCGAGGAAGCAACGCCGGTCCAGTGCGCAGTCGGCGCGAGCGAGGGGCGCGGGCAGATCATTGGCCATGCGAACAACCGCGGCCAGCACCGCATCGCGCTTGGCGGGGAAGAGAGCACGGAAAGCGTCGCCGTCGTGCCGCTGCATAAGCTGTGCGCGGAACAGCAGATCGATCGGATCGACGCCATGAAGGTCGATCTCGAAGGGCTGGATTACGATGTGCTCAGCGCGTTCTTCGCACACGCCCCGGCGGCGCAGTGGCCGTGCTGGATCGTCGTGGAAGTGGGAAAAGAAGCCCACGCACCGGTCATCGACCTGGGCCGCAAACATGGTTATCGTTTGCACACGCGGACCAAGCTGAACGCCATCCTTCAAAGAGGCGGGGCGGGCGACGAAACGAGCTAACGAAAAGAGTGCGTCTTTATGGAAAAGCGCTGCTACTACAAGGTTTTGGGCGTTTCGCGCGGAGCGACTGACGACGAGCTCAAGAAGGCGTTCCGCCGGCAGGCCAAGGCGCATCACCCGGACCACAATCCGGACGACCCCGAAGCGGAGCGCCGCTTCGTCGAAATCAACGAAGCCTATGATGTTCTGAGCGACCCGCAAAAGCGCGCCGCCTACGACCGCTTCGGCCACGCGGCCTTCGACGGCAGCGCGGCCGGGCCGCATGGCTTCGGCACGGACTTCTCCGCCTCCATGTCCGACATCTTCGACGACCTGTTCGGCGAGTTCATGGGCGGACGCCAGACGCGGCGACGGCGCGGGCGCGAGCGCGGCGGCGACCTCCGCTACAACATGGAGATCATGCTGGCCGACGCCTATTTCGGCAAACGCGCGGAAATCCGCGTGCCGACCTCGCTGGCATGCGAGAGCTGCTCCGGCACGGGCGCGGCCGGCGGCGCGCAACCCACAGCATGCGGCACTTGCGGCGGCATTGGGCGGGTGCGCGCCAGTCAGGGCTTCTTCACCATCGAGCGGACATGCCCGGCCTGTCACGGTGCGGGCGAAGTCGTCGAAAACCCATGCACCGACTGCGGCGGCACCGGCCGGCAGACGCGCGAGCGCACGCTTTCGGTTGAAATCCCGCCAGGCGTGGAGGACGGCACCCGCATCCGCCTGGCCGGCGAAGGCGAGGCGGGCCTGCGCGGCGGACCACCCGGCGATCTGTACATCTTCCTGTCGATCGAGCCGCATGAGCTGTTTCAGCGCGACGGCGCGGACCTGTTCTGCCGGGTGCCGATCCAGATGACCACGGCAGCGCTTGGCGGCCAGATCGAGGTGCCGACGATCAGCGGCGAGAGCAAGACCGTCCGCATCCCGGAAGGCACGCAGTCAGGCCACGAATTCCGCGTCCATGGCGAAGGCATGCCGGTGCTGCGCTCCAAGGCGACAGGCGACCTCTACGTGCAAGTGGAGGTGGAAACGCCCAAGAACCTGACGCGCAAGCAGAAAGAGCTGCTGCGCGAATTCTCCAAGGCCTCGACGCAAAAGACCAGCCCCGAGGCGAGCGGTTTCCTCTCGCGCGTCAAGGCATTTTGGGAGCGGGTCGGGGACACCGGCTAGGCCCGGCCCGAGGGCGCGATCATGTCCACATCAGAGACAACTGACGCACAAGCGCGCGTCGAGGCGGCAAAGCGCATCTTTGTGGCGCTGGATCTGCCGTCAGTAGACGCCGCGCGGGCGCTGGTCGAGCGGCTCAGCCCGCCGATCACCAGTTTCAAGATTGGGCTGGAGCTGATCTACGCCGGCGGCGTCGATCTGGCGCGCGAGCTGGCCGCCGCGGGGCATGACATCTTCCTCGACGCAAAGCTGCTGGACATCGGCAACACGGTCGAGCGGGCGACGGCCCAGATCGCGGCGCTCGGCGCGCGCTACCTCACCATCCACGCCAGCGACACCAAGACCCTGGCGGCGGCCGTGCGCGGGCGCGGCGACAGCAGCCTGCGCCTGCTCGGCGTGACGGTGATGACCAATCTCGACTTCCGCGACCTGAACGAACAGGGCGTGACCCGCTCGCCGCGCGAGATGGTGCTGCACCGCGCGCGGCTGGCGCTGGAGGCGGGACTGGACGGCGTCATCGCCTCGCCGCGGGAGGCGCCCGCCTTGCGCGAGACATTCGGCAAACAGCTTGAAATCGTTACGCCCGGCGTACGGCCCGCCGGCGCGCAAAAGGGGGATCAGGCCCGCACCGCGACGCCAGGCGAGGCCATTGCCGCCGGGGCCGACAAGCTCGTCATCGGCCGGCCTATCACCGCCGCCGATGACCCGCCTGCCGCTGCCCGCGCGATCATGGACGAGATCGCGCAGGCGCTGCGCCACTACTAGAGCGTCAAGCCGAGCGACCGCGCCGGGACCGCCGCGTCCGCCGGGCCAGCACGTTGAGCACTTCCACGAGCGCCGCGAAGCCCATCGCGAAGTAGACATAACCGCGCGGAACATGGAAGCCCAACCCGTCGGCAATCAGCAGCACGCCGATCAGCATGAGGAAGCTGAGCGCCAGCATCTTGGTTGTCGGATGCCGCTCAATGAAGGCCGTGGCCGGTTCCGCCGCGACGAACATCACGGCGATCGCGATCGTCACGGCAGCAATCATCACGCCGATATAGTCGGTCATGCCGATGGCGGTGATGATCGAATCCACCGAGAACACCATGTCGATCACGGCGATCTGGGCGATGACGGCAAAGAAGCTGGAGAACATCGCGCCGCCGCCTTCGCCCTTCTGGCCTTCGATTTCGCCGTGAATCTCGAGCGTCGCCTTGGCCAGCAGAAACAGCCCGCCGCCCAGCAGGATGATATCGCGCCAGGAAATCTCGTGGCCAAAGACCACAAACTCCGGCTCGCGCAGCGCGATCATGTAGGTCAGGCCGAACAGCATGATGATCCGGAAGACCAGCGCCATGCCCAGACCGATCCCGCGGGCTCTTGCTTGCTGATGCTCGGGCAGACGCGAGGCCAGCACGGAAATGAAAACGAGGTTGTCGATGCCAAGCACGATCTCCATGGCCGTCAGGGCGAGCAAGCTGGCCCACAGGTTCGTGTCGGAGAGAATTTCAAACATGAGTGCCCCTTTCCCGGGTCGGGCGGTGAAAAATGAGCGGCGCGTGGAGCGCCGCGGCGCGCTACTGCGTTTCCTCGACCGCTGCGAGGCCGGCTGACCGGCTGAGGCTCAGCGCGATGTAATAGATGGCCGCTGCCACGAAAATGAACTGTGTCGCCATATCGCCGGGGAAGCCGCGCAGCACCGCAACAATCGCCGCGATGGACCAGACCGCCGTAACAGAGAGCGTCAGCCAGCGATACGGGCGCACCCGCACAGGGTGCCACCATTTGAGCGGAACGAAGGTGAGCACGGACAGTAGCGCGACCCCCGCCAGCACCACTTCCGGCCCCGGCTCCAGTACGAACGCATAGAGCACGAACAAGTTCCACAGCGCCGGGAAACCGACGAAGAAGCCATCCCGGCTCTTGCTGTTGTTGTCGGCGAAGTGAAACAGCGAGGTCAGCACGATTGCGCCGGCGGCGATGCCCGCGAAGCCTTCCGGCACCAGCCCGGCCTCGTAAAGCATGAAGGCCGGGACAATGACATAGGTCAGATAGTCGATAACGACATCAAGCGTGTCGCCGGAGATGCGCGGAAGCGTCTGCTTCACGTAGAAATACCGCGCCAGCGGGCCATCCAGCCCGTCCACGACCAGTTGCGCGCCGAGCCAGAGAAACGCCGTCTCATATGCGCCGCGTGCCGTCGCCGTCAGCGCGAAGAAGCCGAACACCGCGCCTGTCGCTGTGAGGATGTGGACCGCCGCGGCCGGCCAGATGCTGCGCTGTTCCATTCGCCCTGCTCCTCGACGGCCGTTGCGCGGGCTCTTACTTGGGGTCGCCGCGTTCTTGCCTGAGGCGTTGTTCCTCGTACTGGATGAACCAGCCGATCATCTGACGCCATAATGCTTCGGCCAGTTCGGGCGGCAGGCCGCGCTCGCGGGCGCGCGCCTCCACCTTGTCGATGACCTCCTGGATGCGCCACGGGACGGTCGCCTCTTCCGGGCGGGATTTGAGCTGCCAGGCGCGGTCGACATAGGTGAAGCGCTCGGCGATCAGGTCGACCAGGGCATTGTCGATCCGGTCGATCTCGGCGCGCACCTGTTCCATGTCCTTGCAGTCTTCAGGCCCTTTGGTGTCCATCGCCGCCCTCGCGTCGTTGTTGCCCTCGCCGCCGCGGCGGCGCTCGTCACGCTTTCTTGGCCCACCAGTTGCGCGGCGCGGGCGACGTGCCCGCCGCGTCCTCGATCACCTGGCCCGCGCGCAGCATCGTCGCCTCATCGAAAGCCCGGCCGATGAGCTGCAGCCCCAGCGGCAGCCCGCTTTCCGTCAGCCCGGCGGGCACCGACAGGCCAGGCAGCCCCGCCATGTTGATCGGCACCGTGAAGATGTCGTTCAGATACATCTCCAACGGATCGGCCTGCTTCTCCTTCAGGGCAAACGCCGGTCCGGGCGTGGTCGGGGTCAACAGCACGTCGACATCCTCGAAGGCATTGTCGAAGTCCTGCTTGATGAGCGTGCGCACCTTCTGCGCCTTGAGGTAGTACGCGTCGTAATAGCCGGCCGAGAGCACGTAGGTGCCGATCAGCACGCGGCGCTTGACCTCGGCACCGAAGCCCTGCGCGCGTGTGCGCTCATACATGTCGATCAGATCCTGGCCATCCACGCGCCGGCCGTAGCGCACGCCGTCATAGCGCGCGAGGTTGGAAGACGCTTCTGCCGGGGCAATGATATAGTAGGCGGGCAGCGCATAGCGCGTGTGCGGCAGGCTGACCTCCTTGATCTCCGCGCCCGCGCCGCGGAGCCATTCGATGCCCTGATCCCACAGCGCCTCAATCTCGGCAGACATGCCCTCAATTCGGTATTCCCGGGGGATGCCGACCTTTAGCCCCTTGACCGACTCGCCGAGCGCGGCCTCGAAATCCGGCACATCGGCCGGCGCGCTGGTGGAGTCCTTGGGGTCGTGCCCGCAGATCTCGCGCAAGAGGATTGCGCTGTCGCGAACGCTGCGCGTAATCACGCCAGCCTGGTCAAGCGAGGAGGCGAACGCGACCATGCCCCAGCGCGAACAGCGGCCGTAGGTTGGCTTCACGCCCACCGTGCCGGTGAGCGCCGCGGGCTGGCGGATCGAGCCGCCAGTGTCCGACGCCGTCGCGCCCAGGCAGAACCGCGCCGCCACCGCCGCTGCCGAGCCCCCGGAAGAGCCGCCTGGCACCAGCTTCTTGCGCTTGCCCTTGGCGCGCCACGGGTTGACGCAGGGGCCGCGCGCGCTGCTCTCGTTCGACGAGCCCATGGCGAACTCGTCCATGTTGAGCTTGCCGAGCATCACTGCGCCAGCATCCCACAGCTTCTGCGTGACGGTGGATTCGTAGGGCGGCTGGAAGCCGTTGAGGATATTCGAGCAAGCGGTCGAGTGAACGTCGCGCGTGCAGAACAGGTCCTTGATGCCGAGCGGCACGCCTTCGAGCGGGCCGGCCTCGCCCCGGGCGATCCGCGCATCCGACTCCTCGGCCATCGCCAGCGCCTTTTCCAGCGTCACCTCGATGAAGGCGTTCAACTGCTCGTTGCCCGCCGCGATAGCCTCCAGATGCGCGCGCGTCAGCTCGGCCGAGCTGAGCGCTTTGGACTGCAGCGCCTCGCGCGCCTCGCTCAGCGTCAGGTCGGTGGGATTTGTGGTCTTCGCTTTGGGCATGCCTACTCCACGACCTTTGGCACGACGAAGAAGCCGTCCTCGGTCATCGGCGCGTTGCGGAGAATGTCGTCCTGGCAGCCGCCCGCCGTCACCTCGTCGGCGCGCCACGGCAAGGTCAGATCGCCGATGCGCGTCAGTGGCGCGACGTTTTCGGTGTCGACCTCGCCGAGCTGGTCCACCCAGTCGAGTATCGCGGTCAGTTCGCGCTGCAGGCTGGCGGCTTCGGCCTCGCCAATCTTTATGCGCGCCAACCGGGCGATATGGCGCACCGTGGCCTCATCGATCTCCATTGGCTGTCTGGTCCGTTTCGTGAGAAAGCGTTTCGCCCGGCGGAGCGGGCAGTTTCGCCTGTCTTAGCGTTCCCGGCGGCAAAGCGCAACATGGGGTGGCTCGGCCCGACGCCGCCTGGACGGAGGATATCTGGCCCAAAGGCCTCAGCGCCCGCCTGCAAGCGGCAGGGAATACCACAAGCGCATTGGCCAGTCATCGTCTTCCGGCACATCTTCCGTTGAGGCCGTCTTCGGGACTGTTGCGGTGCGCATAGCGCGCTCGGCCGGCTGAGCAAGATTCTGCTCTTCTGCAGACCCGCTCAAGTCCGGCTGTTCCGTAGATTGGGCCCTCTTTGGCTTCGTGGAAGGCCGTTGCGCCGGCGTGGGCGGTGAGGATGCCGCTTTCATTTGGGCTTCAGGCTTTGCGCGGCGGTCTGCCGGCGCTGCTGCCGCCGCGGTCACGGGCTGGATGGCGATGTTCACAAAGCGCCAGCGCCCCCGGACGCGCTGATAGGTGAAGTTGAAGGCGATGCGCGGCTCGCCGGGAATATAGCCTTTCAGGACGAGGAATTTGTCGCGGAGGATAACGGGCTTCTCGGGGAATTTCGGCAGCGTCATCAGCGCGCGGCCAAGGTCCGCCTTCTGCTTGCGCAGCGGCGCGAAGTAGTTGGCGAGGTCGAGAAGCGACATCGACGAGCGCAGCGACGGCGCGGCCAGATCGCGGAAGACCGCATAGTTGCCCGAAACGTTCGCCTGGTGGACCGCCGCGAAGGTGCCGCGGATGAGCCGGACGATGCGGCGCGCGTCGGCGTCCGATTGTATAGCGGGCTTGCGCGCCTTTGCGTTTGCCTGGTGCTCTTGCGCGAAGGCGGGAGTCTCGGGCGTCAAAAACGCGGAGGCCAGGCAGACAAGCAGGGCCACAA
>CAYYSM010000093.1:6258-8279 GCA_964474225.1 uncultured Hyphomicrobiaceae bacterium | reverse complement strand
CCGGCTTGAGCGCGGGGTTCGCGTTTTTCGTATTCTCCGAACTTTCGCGCAAGGTGGGGGTTTCAGGACTGGTCTCGCCGACGGTCGCCGCGTGGGCGCCGGTCCTCGTTGCGTGCTTCCTCGCGGCAACGGTTTTGCTTCATCAGGAGGACGGCTGAGAAATGCGGAGAGGCTTTGCTGAACGCATGACTCATGTGACGTGTTTAGTGCGCTGCGCCTTTGCACTGGTCATTGCTGCCGTCCTCACAGGGCCGCTCCCTGTTGCCGCGCAGGAAAGCCTGATCGAGCAGTCCTTCGGCGAGGTCGACAGCGAGCAGCCGCTGCTGCTGCAGGCGGACAACCTGATCTACGACCGCAAGAACGACCGCGTCATCGCCGAGGGCAATGTCGAGGTCTATTACAACGACTACACACTGGTTTCGGACGAACTGATTTACGACCAGCGCAACGGTACCCTGCAGGCGGTCGGAAACGTTCGCATCAAGGAGCCGGACGGCGCGGTGGTCAAGGCGGACCGGATCGACCTCACTGATGACTTCAAGGACGGCTTCGTTCGCTCCCTGCGCATTGTCACGTCCGATGAAGAGCGGATCGCCGCGCGGCGCGCCTACCGCGAAGGCGGCGAAACAACCGTGTTTGAGAAAGGCGCTTACACGCCGTGCAAGACGTGCAAGGACGCTTCCGGCGAAGGTCCGCTCTGGCAGATCCGGGCGCGCAAGATCATTCACGATAAATCCGAAGGCAACATCTATTACGAGGACGCCACCCTCGAGTTCCTCGGTCTGCCGATCGTCTACGTGCCCTACTTCTATCACCCAGACCCGACGGTGGCGCGCCGTTCCGGCTTCCTCACTCCAAGCGTCACCGTGTCGGATGATCTCGGCTTTGCCTATGAACAGCCGTACTATTTCGCGCTGGCGCCGAACAAGGATCTCACGCTTGCCCCGGTCGTGACGACTGAGGCCGGCACTCTCATCAAGGCGGACTGGCGGCACCGGCTGGAGACGGGGCAATATCGCGTCCTGCTGGCGGGCGCCTATAACGAAGACCCGCCCGCTAATGCCCCGACGGACAGCAATTTCCGCGGCACGATCGAAACGCAGGGGTATTTCCGGCTGGGCAGCTTCTGGAACTGGGGCTGGGACATCACCGCAGAATCGGACGATACATTCCGCCGCTTCTACAAGCTCGACGAGGTGACGGAGACCGAGCGCACTTCGGAGATTTATCTGATCGGCCAGAGCGATCGCAGCTATTTCAGCGCGCGGGCGTACAACTTCGTGAACCTCACCGAGCAGGAAGACCCGCTGGGTGAGGATCTGACCGACCGCGATACGCTGGTGCATCCTGTCATCGACTACAACTATATCGCGGAGGATCCGGTCCTCGGCGGGGAACTGGCGTGGAACACGAACGTTGTCTCGCTCACCCGCGACGAGGGGCCGGAAGCTCACCGCATCGTCAGCGAGGTCGCCTGGCGCCGCACGCTGACCGACCCGCTCGGGCAGCGCGTCACGCCGTTCGCCCAGGCGCGCGCCGACCTATACAAATTCACCAGCTACCAAGAACCCGTAGAAGTCGGGCCACCAACTGAGTTCGAAGGCGACACTTTCACGCGTCAACTTGTCACCGGTGGCGCGGACTACCGGCTGCCGCTGGTGAAGCATTCGGCGTGGGGATCGCAAGTGATCGAACCGGTCGCGCAGGTCATATTCCGCGCTGACAACGAGGATGGCAACACACCGCCAAACGAGGACGCCCAAAGCCTGGTCTTCGACGACACACTGCTGTTCGACATCGACAAATTCTCAGGTTACGACCGGCTGGAAACAGGCACGCGCGCCAATTACGGCGTTCAATACACGCTTCAGTCCCACTACGGCTTCAGCATGCGCGCCGTCGCCGGGCAGAGCTACCAGATTGCCGGCGCCAATCCCTTCGACGCGGGCACGGGCCTGGAGGACGACTATTCGGACTATGTGGCCGGCATGTATTTCGATGTGCCGAGTATGTTCCGGCTT
>CAYYSM010000093.1:0-6248 GCA_964474225.1 uncultured Hyphomicrobiaceae bacterium | reverse complement strand
GGCGCGCTTTGACGAGGACACCCTCGATATTCGCCGCCTCGACCTCGGAGGCGCTGGCGAGTACGGGCCGATGCGCGGCGCGCTCAACTACGTGAAGGCCGACCCGCAGCCGGGTCTTGGCGTCTTCGAGGATCGCGAGGAACTGCTGGCCTCCGCGGCGCTGCAAGTTACCGACCTGTGGTCCGTGTTTGGCAGCATGCGCTACAATTTCGAGATCGACGAAGCGCTGGAGCAAAGCATTGGCGTGAAATACGCCTGCGACTGCTTCATGATGTCGGTGAAATACACGAAATCCGAGATCGAGGACCGCGACATCGCGCCAGAGGAAACCGTGATGGTCGGCTTCGAGTTCAAGAATCTGGGCGGCGCGGATGTCGAGACCGACGTGACGGGCGGTTTCTCGGCTTCGGACGGCGGCAAGTAAGCCGGGCCACGAGTTGTCAACTGCGTAAGCGCGTCGAGCATCGTGTGGCCACACTCTTCTTCAACAAGCGAGTCAGGCGGCGGCGTCCCTCTTTGACGACATGAGGACTGCCCCTTTTGAAACGGCACATGCGAAACCGGACCTGAACCCATGACGCTTCCGAACATCGCCCTGGCCATCGTTGCCGCGCTGCTGATCGCACCTTCGCCAAGCGCCCAAGCGAGCAATCTGAGCTACGTCGTCAAGGTGAACGGCGAGCCCATCACCTCTTATGACGTCTCCCAGCGCCAGAAATTCCTGGCCCTAACCAGCGGATCGCTCGGCCAGCGCATGCGCGCCCTGCTCGACTCGCCGGAGACGAAGCAGAAGTTCCAGCAGTTCATGCAGCAGCAGCGGCCGCAGTCCCGCGCGGAGGCGCAGCAGTTGCAGAAGCAATTCGTCGATCGGCTGCAGCAACAGGTGATGGCCGATATCAACCGCCAGAGCCGGGATGACGCGATCGAGGAACTCATCGACGAGCGGCTGATGCTTCAGGAGGCAAAGCGCCGCAAGGTCAGCGTCAGCGAGTCGGAAGTTGAGCAGCGCCTGGCCCAGATGGCCAAGGCCAGCAACAATGACCGCACTGTCGAGGAGTTTCTCTCGGCCTTCAAGGCGCAGGGCGTAGACCCTGCGACAATGCGCGAAAAGATCCGCGCGCAACTGGCATGGCGCGACACCATCCGCAAGCTCTATGGCTTTCGCATCGCTTCGCTGGTCGGCGCGAGCGGCGATGCCGAAGAAATCGCCGCCGAAAATGCGCGCGAGACCGTATTCGACGTTCGCCGGCTGCGCCTTGCCGCGAGCGGCGGCGAAGGCGCAATTGCGCGGGCCTATGTGCAGGGCCAGTCGATCCGCAAGCAGTTTTCGTCTTGCAGTGACCTGAATGCGCTGGCCCAGCGCGCGGGCGGCGCGAAGTTGGAGCGCCATGCCGGCAAGAAGGCGGCATTCTTCCCTCGCGATGCCCGGCCGCTGCTGCTCCAGGCCAGCGCCGGGCAGATGCTGCCGCCGATCGTGTCATCGAACGGCGTTGACTTGTATGCCGTGTGCGGTAAGAAGGCTCCTGAAGTAGAGACAACGGACAGTGGGTCGTCTCAGTCGAGTGGGGACAGGCGGCAGCAGGAATTCCAGATTTATGCCCGCCGGCACCAGAAAGACCTGCGTCAGGACGCGCTCATCGAGCGGCGCTAGCCTTATCGCCAGCGGACGGCGCGTCCCTTAAGATCGGTTGTCGAAAGATGGCTGACGACATGCGCGCCGAGCCGGGCCGGGTGCTCGCCCTGACGATGGGCGACCCCGCGGGGATCGGGCCGGAAATCACGCTAAAAGCCTGGGCACTGCGGCGCGAAGCGTCGCTTCCGCCGTTCGCATTGATCGCTGATCCCGTGGTCATCGCGCGGCGCGCGGACGAATTGGCGTATGACGTTGCACTTGCCGAAATCGACGCCCCCGCTAAGGCCGCCGACACTTTTGCAGAGGCACTGCCCGTCCTGCCGCCGCCCAAGCCGGTCAAGTCGTTCGAGGCCCGGGAACCTGCACCCGAAAATGCGCCAAGCATCATTTCCGCGATCGAGTTGGGCGTCGATCTGGTGCTTGCACGCCAGGTCTCCGCGCTCGTCACCAACCCGATGTCCAAAGCCGTCGTCGCCGCGGCCGGCTTCGGATTCCGCGGTCACACGGACCATCTCGGCGCGCTCGCCCAGCGCCACGGCATGAACGCAACGCCCGTCATGATGCTCTCGGGCGGCGGCTTGCGAGCGGTGCCGGTGACGGTGCACATCGCGCTGCGCGACGTGCCGGATGCGCTGACCGCCGAACGTATCATCGAGACGGCGATCATAACGCATCGCGCGCTCATAGAGGACTTCGGCATCCCCCAGCCGCGCCTCGCGCTCACCGGCCTCAACCCGCATGCCGGCGAAGACGGCATGATGGGCACGGAGGAGCGCGACGTCATCGACCCGGCGATTGCCGTCCTTGCCGACCAGGGCATCGAAACGCTCGGCCCCTTGCCGGCCGACACCGCATTCCACGCCGAGGCGCGCCAGCGTTACGATGCGATCCTCGCCATGTATCACGACCAGGCGTTGATCCCGGTGAAGACGCTCGCCTTCGATGAGGGCGTCAACGTCACGCTCGGCCTGCCCTTCGTGCGCACCTCGCCCGATCACGGCACGGCCTTTGGCATCGCCGGCACCGGCAAGGCCCGCCCGGACAGCCTGATCGCCGCGCTCAAGCTTGCCGCCGAGATGGCAGAAAAAAGACACGCCCGGAAAGAGGCGCACGCGTGAGCACGCCCGACGGGCTGCCGCCACTGCGCGAGGTGATTGCTGAGCTTGGTCTGAGCGCCCGCAAGAGCCTCGGGCAAAACTTCATCCTCGATCTGAACCTGACGCGGCGCATCGCTCGCGCGGCGGCCCCGCTGGACGGCGTCACCGTGATCGAAATCGGTCCTGGCCCCGGCGGGCTGACCCGCGCGCTGCTATTGGAGGGCGCGGCGAGGGTTATTGCCATCGAACGGGATGCACGCTGCCGCCCGGCGCTAGATCAAATTGCGGCGCATTATCCCGGACGACTGGAGATCGTGGAGGGCGACGCGCTCAGCGTGGATCAGGCCGCGCTCGTGCGCGATGCCCCCGGCGCGGTCAAGGTCGTGGCGAACTTGCCCTACGCCGTGGCGACGCCGCTTCTGGTCGGCTGGCTGTCCGCGGAGCCATGGCCGCCCTGGTATGCCCTGTTGTGCCTGATGTTTCAGCGCGAGGTCGCGGACCGGCTCATCGCCGCGCCGGGCAGCAAGGTCTATGGCCGGCTGTCGGTGCTTGCGCAGTGGCGCTGCGAGGTGCGGATGGCGCTGAGCTTGCCGCCCGCTGCCTTCACGCCGCCGCCCAAGGTTTCCTCCGCCGTGGTGACGCTGTCCCCGCGCGCCCTGCCCGAGCCGGCCTGCAGCCTCAAAAGCCTGGCCGCCGTCACCGCCGCCGCCTTTGGCCAGCGGCGCAAGATGGTGCGCGCAAGTCTCGCGCGGCTTACCGACGATGTTGAGGGACTGCTCGGCGCGGCGGACATCGCGCCGACGGCGCGCGCGGAACAGCTCAGCGTCGCGGATTTCGCCCGGCTCGCGGCCGTTTACGAGACGCGCAAAGAAAAGAACTAGAGCTCGTGCAGCAGCCGCGCCACAAGCGCGGGCAGCTGTGTCTGGCGCTCGCGCCTCAGCCGCTCAGCCCGGAGGATGGCCCGCAGGTTGGCGAGGCTTTCGTCGAAGTCGTCGTTGACGATCACGTAGCGGTAGTCTTGCCAGGCCTCGATCTCCCGGGGCGCGCCGGCCAGCCGCTTTTCGATCGCCTCCGGGCTTTCGGTCGCCCGGCTGCGCAGCCGGTGGCGCAGGGCCTCTGCCGATGGCGGCAGGATGAACACGCAGACAACGTCATCCGGCGCGGACTTGCGCAGTTGCGCCGCGCCCTGCCAATCAATGTCGAATAGCACGTCGGAGCCGGCCTCCAGGCTCCGCTCCACCGGGCCCTTCGGGGTTCCGTAGAGATTGCCGAAGACGTTGGCCCACTCAAGAAGCTCGCCGCGGTCGCGCATCGCGGTGAATTCTTCCGGCGTGACGAACCAGTAATCGACGCCGTCCGTTTCGGTCGGCCGGCGCGGGCGCGTCGTCAGGGAAATGGAGGGCGCTATGCCGGTTTCGACCTCTAGCAGCCTACGCGCGAGCGAGGTCTTGCCGGCCCCTGACGGCGAAGACAGCACTAGCATCAAGCCCTTGCGCGAGGGCGCCTGCGGCCGCGGATCCGTTTCACCATGCTCGTGCATCGGCGCTGTGCTTAAGCGTTAGGGTTGCATGTCGGATGCATACGTGAACCGCGCCCCGATCACAAGCGGCCTCAGCGCGGCGCGCGCACGGGCAGCGGCACCGGCAATTGGGCAGCAGACGCCGGCACGGCTTCCTCGGCCATCGCAGCGATCCCGCCAGAGCCTTCGGCTTCGCGCTCCGCGGCCTCCTGCTCCGCACGCATCTGCGCTTCGATCTTGCGCCACTCCGCGACGTTGCGGTTGTGTTCGGCCAGCGTCTGAGCGAAGGCGTGCCCGCCTGTGCCGTCTGCGACGAAGTACAGCGCATCCGTCTCGGCCGGGCGCAGCACCGCCTCGATGGCCGCGCGGCCCGGATTGGCGATCGGCGTCGGCGGCAGGCCCCTGATCACATAGGTGTTGTAGGGCGTTTCCTTGAGGATTTCGCTGCGATAGATGGGGCGGCCCAGCGAGGCGCGGCCGCCAACGAGGCCGTAGATGATGGTCGGGTCCGACTGCAGCCGCATACCCTGGCGCAGCCGATTGATGAACACGCCCGCCACCTTCGAGCGTTCGTCCGCCAGCCCCGTCTCTTTTTCCACAATCGAGGCGAGGATCAGCGCCTCTTCCCTGCTCTCGATCGGCAGATCCGGATCGCGCGTGGGCCAGACCTTTTCCAGAAACTCGTCCTGCGCCGCCTGCATCCGCGCGATGATGTCGCTGCGCGGCGTGTTGCGCGCGAAACGGTAGGTGTCGGGCATAAGCGAGCCCTCCGGCGGAATTTCCTCGATCTCGCCGGTCAGTTCCGGCGTGGCGCGCAGACGTTCCACGGTCTGGAGACTCGTCCAGCCTTCGGGGATCGTGACCTTGTAGAGGATGGCGTCGCCCTCGATCAGCGTGTCCAGGACGGAGCGCATCGTCGCTCCGCTTTCCACCGCATAATCGCCCGCCTTCAGCTTGGCCTGCGCGCCGAAATAGAGCACGGCGGCCATGAAGATACGCCGGTCCTTGATGATGCCTTCGCGCTCAAGCCGGCTGGCAATTGCATTAACCCCCTCTCCACGCGGAATAGTGACCACCGTGTCATGCTTGAGCGGGCCAGGGCTGTCGAACTGCATCTTTGCGTAATAGAACGCCCCGGCGAAGCCAAGCATCCCGACGAACAGCGCGGTGAACACGGCGTTCATCAGCGCAAACAGCGGGCGCTGGCGCTGGCGCTTTGGCTTGCGGCCCGTGGGCGCTTCAGGCGGCTGGTCGGGTTCCAGCGCCTCGGATGGGCTGCGCGGCAAGACGCTGAAGTCGTTGCGGGCGCCAACATAGCTGTCCGAGGCGAAGCGCTCGTCGCTGTCCCAATCGTTGGAGCCGGTCGCCATCGTGACGAAAACCCTTGCGTTGCAGCGGCCTGTCGAAACCGCCGACAAACTTGCGTTCAAATATGGCAAGAGGGCGGTCGCTTTCACCCGGGCGGCGCGTACACGCACCGACACTATACGCGCCGGATGATCAACGAAGCGTTGGTGCCGCCGAAACCGAACGAGTTGCTCAGAACTGCATCCACGCGCGCCTTCTTCGCCTCATGCGGGGTAAGGTCGATTGGCGTGTCAATCGATGGATTGTCGAGATTGAGGGTGGGCGGGATCACGTCGTCGCGCAGCACAAGCGTGGCAAAAATCGCCTCTGCCGCGCCAGCAGCGCCGAGAAGATGCCCAACTGCGGATTTCGTTGATGACATGACCAGCCCATCCGCCGCCGCGCCGAAAAGACGCTCGACCGCGCGAACCTCGATCTCGTCGCCCATGGGCGTGGACGTCCCATGCGCGTTGACGTAGCCGATCTCGCCGGGTGACATCCCCGCGTTTCGCAGGGCGGCCTCCATGCAGCGATAAGCCCCGTCACCGTTCTCCGCCGGCGCGGTGATGTGATAGGCGTCGCCGGACAGGCCATACCCGACGATCTCGCCATAAATAGGCGCCCCGCGGGCCTTGGCGTGCTCGTAAGCTTC
>CAYYSM010000092.1:0-8307 GCA_964474225.1 uncultured Hyphomicrobiaceae bacterium | reverse complement strand
GCCCGGAATGACATCGGCGAGCGTGCGGTGCGCCGTCTCGCGCGCGAACTTCGCCTTCCAGCGGTCCATGCTCTCGGCGCGGCCGGTATGCACGACGCCGTCGATATCCGTGACCCAGATATTCTCGCGCCGCGCGCCGAGCAGCAGCAGCATGTTGAGGCAGGCCAGCGCCGCCGCGCCCGCGCCCGCCGTGACGATCTTCACATCCTCGATGCGCTTGCCCGCGATCGAAAGCCCGTTCTGGATCGCCGCGGCGACGATGATCGCGGTGCCGTGCTGATCGTCATGCAGCACGGGGATGTTCATGCGCGCGGTCAGCGCTTCCTCGATCTCGAAGCACTCCGGCGCCTTGATGTCCTCCAGGTTGATGCCGCCGAAGGTTGGCTCCAGCGCCGCCGCGACCTCGCAGAACTTGTCCGGGTCGTCGGCCTTGACCTCCAGGTCGAACACGTCGATGCCGGCGAACTTCTTGAACAGCACCGCCTTGCCTTCCATGACCGGCTTGGAGGCCAGCGGGCCGATATTGCCGAGCCCCAGCACAGCGGTGCCATTCGTCAGCACGGCGACGAGATTGCTGCGCGAGGTGAGGGTGTCGACTTCTTCCGGGTTTTCGACAATCGCCTCGCACGGTGCGGCGACCCCAGGCGAATAGGCGAGTGCCAGGTCGCGCTGGTTTCCGAGCGGCTTGGTCGGCGTAACCTCGATTTTTCCCGGCTGCGGATGCCGGTGGTAGTGCAGCGCGCCGGATTTGAGGTCCTCGGATGCATCGCTGGACATGGCGGCATTTCCCTGAGCATTTTTCTCATTGGGCGACCAAAGCGCCTTTCTCTTTCCAAGACATAGACAATCACGCGCTGTGCCGCCACCGCTGCGGCCCCCAAATCTTTGCAAGCCCGACCGAGCGGACGCTGCCCTTGGCGCACGGCAGAAAACGGGGTAATTCAGGGGCGCAAGTTCGGTCGATCAGGGTTTGAACGATGGTCAAGGGTGTAGCGGCGGCAGGGCACGCGGTGACGGCGCGGGCGGCGACCGAAGTGATGGCCGAAGGCGGCAACGCGTTCGACGCGGCCTGCGCGGCGATGCTGACGGCCTGCGTTTGCGAGCCGGTGCTGGCCTCGCCGGGTGGGGGCGGCTTCCTGATGGCGCAAACGCCCGATGGCGCGGCGACGCTTTACGATTTCTTCGCTCAGACGCCGAAGCACAAGCGCCCGCCCGAAGAGATCGAATTCAAGGCGATCCAGGCGGATTTCGGCCCGGCAACGCAGGAGTTCCATATCGGCGCGGGGGCGAGCGCGACGCCGGGCTTCGTGCCGGGGCTGTTCGCCGTGCATGGAGATCTGGGCCGCCTGCCGATGAGCAAGGTCGCCGCGCCGGCCATCCGCGCCGCGCGCGATGGCATAAAGACCGAGCCGATCCACGCCTACATTTACACGGTTGTCGCGCCGATCATTCGCGCGACCCAGCCGTCCCGCGAGCTGTTCGCACCGAAGGGCGCGCTGCCCGAGACCGGCGATGTGCACGCCAACCCGGACCTGGCCGCGACCTATGAGGCGCTGGCGGCCGAGGGCCCGGACTACTTCGTGGACGGCAAGGCCGGGCAGGCGATCATCGCGCAGGCCAGAGAGCATGGCGGGCATCTGACCATCGACGATCTGCGCGGCTACACGGTCGCCCGGCGCAATCCGCTGACCTGGACTCATCGCGAGCATCGCCTGTCGCTCAATGCTGCGCCGGCGGCGAGCGGCCCGCTGATCGCGCAAGCGCTGGCCATCGCCGAGACTGAAGCGCCCAGCCCGGACCCGGTCACCATCGCGCGGATCATGGAGCGCGTGAACGCCGCGCGCCCTGAGCTTCTGGACCAACTGACCGATGACGTTGCGCCGGAGACAATCGCCGCGGAAATCGCCAGGCTCGCCGGCCACGCCCCGTCCTATCGCGGCACGACGCATATCAGCGTCATCGACGGCGAGGGCAACGCCGCGAGCGTGAGCATCTCCAACGGGGAGGGCAACGGCCACATCGTCGATGGCTGCGGCTTCATGCTCAACAACATGCTCGGTGAGGAGGACCTGCACCCCGGCGGCTTCCACGCCTGGACGCCCGACACGCGGCTTTCGAGCATGATGGCGCCGGCCATCATCACCGCGCCCGACGGCGCGCTGGTCGCGCTTGGCTCCGGCGGCTCGAATCGCATCCGTTCGGCGATCTTCCAGGTGGCGCTCAACCTCATCGACCGGCGCATGGCCATCGACGAGGCGGTCGCCGCGCCGCGCCTGCATGTCGAGAAATGCGGCACCGTCAGCTTCGAGGACCTGTTGGACCCGGTCGACCGCGACGCGCTTCTCGCAGCCTTCCCGCAGGCGCATCCGTGGCCTGAGCGCAACCTGTTTTTCGGCGGCGTCCATGCGGCCGCGCGACAGGCCGACGGGCTGCTGCAAGGTGCTGGCGATCCGCGCCGTGGTGGTGTATCGCTCACCGCGTGAGGTCTCCGGCGCGATCCCGCGCCATCGTTCAGCGTAAGGACGCCATCGTGCAGGACCGCGCGCCAACAACCTCTCGCGCCGAGGGCGCCGGCCGGCTCGCCCGCTTCGATGCGGCGGTGCGCGATGGGATCGCCTGGCTTGCGGCGACGCGCTGGCGCTCGGCCAGCGCACTCGTACTGCTCTGCCTCGCGTTTTACCTCCCGGGCTTCGTGGACATGCCGGTCACCGACCGCGACGAGGGCCGCTTCGTGCAGGCCACGACGCAGATGCTGGAGACTGGCGATTTCATCGACATCCGCTTCCAGGATGAGCCGCGCTATCAGAAGCCGGTCGGCATCTACTGGCTGCAGTCGCTCAGCGCGTCGGTCTTCGGCGATCTCGACCAGCGCGAAATCTGGACGTATCGCGTCCCCTCGCTGCTCGGCGCGATCGTGGCGGTGCTGGCGCTGTGGTGGGCGGCCCGGCCGCTGTTCGGGCGCGAGGTGGCGCTGATCGCCGCGGGGCTGTTCGCGGCGGTCGTGACGATGAACCTTGAGGCGCGCATCGCCAAGTCGGACGGCGCGCTGATCGCCGCGATCGCGCTGGCGCAAGGCGCGCTGATGCGGCTTTATCTTGTCCGACAATCGCTGCGCGAGGCAGTGGGGCTCGCCGCGGTGTTCTGGATCAGCCTGGCCGTCGGGATTCTCATCAAGGGGCCAATTGCGCCGGCCGTCTCGGCCGTCACGATCGTCGCGCTGATCCTCTTCGGCGGCGCGCGCGGCTGGCTGCGCCGGCTTCATGCGCCTTGGGGCATCCCGCTGCTGCTGACGATCACGCTGCCCTGGTTCATCGCCATCGGCGTGATATCGGAGGGCAAGTTCTACGCGCTCTCGCTCGGCAAGGACTTCGGCGACAAGGTCGGCGGCGGTCAGGACGTGCATTCGGCCCCGCCGGGATACTACTTCCTGCTGTTCTGGTGGACGTTCTGGCCGGCGGCGCTGGTGGCGACTGGCGGCGCGGCGATCTGGCTGTGGCGCAACCGGACGCTGCGCCGGGCGGCGTTCCTGCTGGCCTGGATCGTGCCGTACTGGCTCATCATTGAGGCGGTGCCGGTCAAGCTGCCGCATTACGCGCTGCCAATCTATCCGGCGGTGGCGCTGGCCGCCGCCTGGGTTCTGCACACGCAGACGGTGCGCGGGGTCGTGCCGATGCGCACCTACAAGCAGGCGGCAGTGCTCTGGCTCGTCATCGGCGTGGTGCAGGTCGGCGTGTTTGCCGGGGCGCTGTGGCTGTTCGAGACGACGCCAAGCGTGCTCGCGGTCGTGCTGGCGGCGGTTTTCGCGGTCACCGCGCCGCTGACCGCGCTGGCGATGTGGCGGCGGGCATTTCACGCCGGGCTGGCGCTGGCTCTGGTGAGCGCGATTGCGGTCTATGCTGGGATCATTGGCGAAGTGCTGCCGCGTCTCACACCGCTTTGGAACAGCGAGCGGATCGCGGACCTTCGCGCCGACCTTAAGCCGTGCTATGGCGGGCCCGTCGCGCTTTCGGGCTACCGCGAGCCGAGCGCGGTGTTCCATCTCGGCACCGAGACGCCGATGCTGGGCGGCGCGGCGGCGGCGCGCTGGCTGAGCGAAGAGACCGGGCGGCTCGCCGTCGTGACCAATGAGCAGCAGGCGGAATTCGACCGCGCGCTCACGCAGAGCGGCGCGCGGGTCGCTGGCCCGATCGCCTGTTTCACCGGCTTCAACATGAATGGCGGGGATGTGCTGCGCTTCCGGCTGTATGCCTCCGGCGAGGCGGCGGCGAGTTGCCCCGTTCCCGCGGATTACCGCTGCACGGAACGCCCTGATCCGCGCTGGGTCGGGCTGCTGAAATAAACCGCCGCAGTACATAAAAGGAGTGAGATGTGAGCGAACTGACTTTGGACGCGGCGAAAACGATCATCGAAACGGCCTTCGCCAAGGCGAGCGAGCTGGGGCTGAAGCCGCTCGCGATTGCGGTGGTGGATACCGGCGGGCACCTCAAGGCCTTTGAGCGCCAGGACGGCGCGACCTTCCTGCGCCCCAAGATCGCGTTCGGCAAGGCGTATGGGGCAATCGGGCTGGGCGCGGGATCGCGCGCGCTGCACGCCCGTGCCGAGCAGCAGGCCTATTTCATTAGTGCCGTCAACGCGCTGGCCGACGGGAACCTCGTGCCGGTGGCCGGCGGCGTGGTGATCCGCGACTCGCAGGGCAATGCGGTCGGCGCGGTCGGCGTGACGGGCGACACGTCGGAGAATGACGAAGCCTGCGCGCTGGCGGGTATCGAAGCCGCGGGCTTTCAGGCCGATACGGGGGCGTCGCTCAACTAGGGCATTGCCGCCAGGAATGCGAACGGCTCCGCCGGCTCCAAGTGTGCCGCCGCTTCGCCCGCGTAGACCGATCCGTCGGTCAGCATCAGCCGCTGAACGGGCGCGCCCTCGGAGAAATCGATCCCATCGAGATCGAGCCAGAAGATATTCGGGCTGCGCGTCGACTCGAAGTAGTAGCGAAGATTTTTCTGGTCTGACACCGAACGCCAGCGGGTTGATGAGATGTGGGGCTGGTCTGGCGTCGTGATGCCGAGCGGAACGGAGGCGTTCCGGATGACAGAGAACGCGGCGGCAACTGCGGTCTTATCGTCTACGCTTTTCGGCAGGGCATCCAGATAAAACGATGTCCGGGCAAAACGGTCCGCCGCGCGGTTCGTGCCCGGCAGCATCGTCAGGCCGCCAATTTGTTTCCAGTAGGCATCGAGCGCGAGCTGCTGGTCATACACCGGCGAATTGGTCATGACCTTGTAGTCGCGCCCGTGATGGATGGTGAGTTGGCCATCCACATATTCGAACACCGCAGAATCCCCGCTCGCGTCGCTGATCGACAGATGCACGGTGCCAGCCGCCCCGTCGGGCGACCCGACGGCTATCACGTAGAAGTCCTCCCGCTTCATCGCTGCCACCGCTTCGTCGACGGTCGTAAAATTGTCCAGAACGTACTGCGTCCACGCACTCACGGACATCGGCTTGCTGTCCGGTTCTGGCGGGCTTTGCGGATAGATCGATTCCGATAAGTAGAGCAGATTGGCGACGAGGCCGCGCTCGTTCAGGCCGTCGGCGGTCGCCGCATCGAAGGCGGACGTGATCACGCTGCCGTATTTGGACGTCCAGACGATGGATTCGGGTCCCGCGGCGCCGGCCCGCTCGATGCCGCGCGGCATCACCCAGATGTTCGAGCCGATGTCGTTCCGCCAGTCCATGCTGCGCAGGGTGATAACGGTGTTGTTGTCGCCAATGAAAACGCCGCGCGTGCACATGGACTCGCCCCTCACAACCTCAGCCAGCCGACGAGGCAGATCGTTACCCGAAAGACTCCACTAGGCTCCAATGAATGTCGGGTTAATGCGCGGTTCTAGAGCGCGTTCAGGAAAATCGGAATCAGGGAACGCGCTCTAAGTTGTTGTCTGGTCGCATTTTCGAACGCAAAACCGGTTCCCACTTTTGCTGAAAATGCTCTAAGGGTCGAGTCGCAAACAGCGAAAGCGCACCTGACCGGCATCCGGCGGATCATGCGGCAAGGACATCGACAAGAGCCGCTAACTCGGCTTGTGCGTGCGCCAGTCGATCTCGTCCTCGCGCTCGTCGCGCAGACTGCGATAGGGCAGGCCGAAGGACATCTTGGTGTCGCCCATTCGGCGTTTCATCTCGATCGTGCGGATCATCTCGCGGATGCGCGGCTGTATTTCGGTGCGCCAGCGCGTGCCGTTGAACACGCCGTAATGGCCCACGCCGGGCTGGACGTAGTGGTACTTCTCGTCCATCGGAATGTTGACGCACAGGTCGTGCGCCGCTTCGGTCTGGCCGAGGCCGCAGATGTCGTCGCGCTCGCCCTCGATTGTCAGCAGCGCGGTCTTGGTGATCGCGCCGCAGTCCACGCGCTGGCCGCGATGCACAAAGTGCCCATCGGGCAGGGAATGGCGTTGAAATACCTCCTCCACCGTCTGGAGGTAAAACTCCGCCGGCAGGTCCATGACCGCCATGTATTCCTCGTAGAATGCACGGTGCTGGCGCACAGAGTCGCCGTCGCCCTTCACGAGGTTGTTGAACAGGTCGCGGTGCGCGTTCAGATGCCTGTCCAGGTTCATCGTCATGAAACCGCTGAGCTGGACGAAGCCCGGATAAACGTCGCGCATGAAGCCGCGGTTCGGGAACGGCACCTTGGAGATGACGTTCGCCCGGAACCAGGACAGCGGGCGCTTCTCAGCGAGGTTGTTGACGACTGTCGGGTTGCGCCGCGTGTCGATCGGCCCGCCCATCAGCGTGAGCGAGGTGGGCTGGCACGGATCGTCGTTCGCCGCCATGACCGCCGCGGCGATGAGCGCGGGCACCGCCGGCTGGCATACGCCGATGACGTGCGTGTTCGAGCCGACGAACTGCGTGAACTCGATGATGTAGTCGATGAAGTCGTTCAGATCGAAGGGCCCGTCCGAGACCGGCACCTCGCGCGCGTCGATCCAGTCTGTAATGAAGACCTCGTGCTCGGGCAGCATCGCCTTCACCGTGCCGCGCAGCAGCGTGGCGTAATGCCCGGACATCGGCGCGATCAGCAGCACCTTGGGGTCATGCCGCTGGCCGATAAGGCTTTCATCCCGCGCAAAATGAATAAGATTGCAGAAGGGCTTGCGCAGGATCACCTCTTCGCGGACCGGCACCGGCTGGCCATGAATCTTGGTCTCGTCGATGCCCCATTCCGGCTTGCCGTAGCGGCGGGTGACATCCTCGAAAACCTCGCAGGCCGCCGAGACGCTCTTCGCGAACGGCATTGCGGACCAAGGGTTGAACGGCGCGTCGATCTGATGGCGGAGGTTGCGGACCCCGAAGCGCATCGGCGAGATGAAAGCGTGCATCAGCTCATAGGCATGATATTTCATGGGCGCTCCTGATCTTGCCCGCAGACCCGTCATTAACTTTTGTGAAAGTATGCTGGAGATTTTTCGGCGACGCAATACGACCTCTGTTGCAGCGCGGCAACAGCGTTAAGGGTCGTCCTGCGGCCCGATCGGCGCGTCGCGCGCTTGACATTCGCGTCCGCTTGCCGGAAACATCTGCACAAAATCTCGACAGAGAGTGCCGAAATCGTCCGGTCTCACATGGCGAAGCACGCCGGGAGGGGACAGGATGACCACCCGCCAGCGCGTTGCGCCCGCGGGTGCCATTTCGCTTTGTCTGAAGGATCGCGCGGCCCCATATCCGGTTAAGAACGCAACACGTCTGACGGATACATGAATGTTTGAAACTCTCTCCGATCGGCTTTCAGGCGTCTTTGATTCGCTGACCAAGCGCGGCTCGCTCAGCGAAAAGGACGTCAGCGCCGCGATGCGCGAGGTGCGCCGCGCGCTGCTGGAAGCCGACGTCGCGCTGGAGGTGGTCCGCGGCTTCACCGAACGGGTGAAGGAAAAGGCCATTGGCCAGGAGGTCGTGAAGTCGGTCACGCCGGGCCAGATGGTCGTGAAGATCGTCCATGACGAACTGGTCGCCACGCTCGGCTCGGAGGCCGAGACGATCGACCTGAACGCGCCCGCCCCGGTGCCGATCATGCTGGTTGGCCTGCAGGGTTCGGGCAAGACGACCACCTGCGCCAAGATCGCCAAGCGCTTGACCGACAGGGAAAATCGCAAGGTCCTGATGGCCTCGCTCGACACGCGCCGCCCGGCTGCGCAGGAGCAGCTCAAGGTGCTGGGCGAGCAGGCCAAGGTCGACACGCTGCCGATCATCGAGGGTCAGTCGCCGACGCAGATCGCCAAGCGCGCGATGGAGGCCGGGCGGCTCGGC
>CAYYSM010000091.1:0-8333 GCA_964474225.1 uncultured Hyphomicrobiaceae bacterium | reverse complement strand
TGTTTCACCTGCTCAAGACGGTGAGCAACGCGCTGCCCGTGGGGCCGATCCTGCTGGGCGCGGCCAAGCCGGCGCATATCCTGACGCCTTCGGTGACGGCGCGCGGCGTGGTGAACATGACGGCGATCGCCGCGGTCGAGGCGCAACACTTTCAGTAACTCAACGCAACTCTCCTATTTCTCACAATCTTTGCCATCGTGGACGAGATTCGACACTTTCAAAAAAACTAATCCAAGCCGGTAAGATTTCCCTTTTTTGACGGCTCCAAAATCCGTCACGCTCCACGACCAGCAGGGAAACCTTGGCTCCCTTCAGCAAATCTATCGACTCTTTTATAAGCCCTTCCTTAAGACGCTCCCAATCCGGCTTGCCTTTATACATCGAATAATATTGGCTATTCTGGATAAAGTCCGAGATAATCACAATACTCTTTTCATTAGCCTGCAAAAACTTATTCTCCGATAAAATAACTCTTTCTAATTCTTCAATGATAGGCGACTTCGCCCCTTCGTCCTGTTGAGCTACAAGCTCAGCAATCTCTCTAAGTGGCCCCTCGAACTTTCTCTGATAGTCTCGTTCAAGGAGTGTTTGGTTGCGGTTAAGCGCTTGCCTTGCGGGCCGGCATGCGGAAAATATTTCATCGGCAAAGACCCTTGCTTTTTCGTCTGCTGACCTCAGCAAATAAACTGCTAAATAGTCTCCCTCTTCTAAATCCTCTGATATTCTTTTCAATCGACTTACTATCTTTGACTGTTGCTCGACTCGATCAAACCTGTCTGTTTTATCGACGAACACGATCGTCACATTGAGGTTCTGATCTTTTTCGCAAAATGTATTCGCATCTAACTCAACATTCTGCGTGTTCTCTAGATAAAAGTACCCACCAAACACTGCGACTGCGACCACAAACATCAAAAATGTAGTTGCCCCAATAGTTTTCCACATCGCACTATCCTACCCTACAGTTTTTCACAATAACTTTATGATGCCTCTCGCAGTTCGGTTTCCACTGTGCCTTCATAATTTTCAATATACTTCTCAACGTCGACGCTCCCTCTGACTGCCGCTGAATGAAGATCATGCCTCGCTTTCTCAACCTCCTTTTGTAAATGCGCAGCAGATTCTTCGTACTGGCGCAACGCTTCGTTCCTATCACTCGGCAGACCCTGCCATTTGCGTGTTTCCAACTGAAGCGTGTCATGAAATCGAGCAGGACTGGGCGCGGTTCTCACGGCTTTGTTAGCTTCACGATACACTTTGATCCAGTAATTAAACTGGTCTATTCGTTCCGCCATGCGTGACTGAACGAACTCAATGATATTATTATAGTCTACGATATAATTTTTGAGTTGAATCACCCCTTCCCGATATTTCTCAAAAGCTTGTTGGACTTTCTGATAATCTTTGAAATGGCGATTAACCCATTTTTGCTTGAATTGGGCACGAGCCTGCGAATAGTCTTCTCTCGCTGCATCACGTCTGCTGGCAAGCCGGCCATAACCAGGGAAAGGGTCTCCGAGAAGATAGCCCTTCCCTATTGCAAAAACAGCCGCCGCCCAACCAGCGAATAGCAGCATAAGAGAATCAAAAGAATTAAATTCGAAGGTTTGTGTCTGAACACGGTCCATAAGCTGCATTACCGGGACTTCCAATCTTGTTGGATCAAAGCTGTCCCTATCAAAATTTGCTGGGTCTAAAAGGTCGCGAAAGTGAGCAACAATCAAGTTGAATAAAAAAGCAAATAATATCGCAAACGCAATTCCGACCATACTCAAGACTTTCTTGAAGTGGTGGCGACTGTGGATGTTTTTAAAGGCAAAATAACCGGCTACAAAGCATACAGAGACGTTTAAAAGAGAAATAATGAAGGCTTGCTGCGCACCTCCTATAAGTCCAAATCGATTTGCACGCCCGAAGAAGTACGCGTTCACAGCTGTTTCAATAAGCACGACGCCCAATATCAACGCTAGGGCCCAAATTTTTTCCGGCGCGGTGGCGTATCTGGCGGGACGGTATAAATTATTTTTCTCTTGAAAATAATTTAAGTCGCGACACGCTTGATCGTAGACCCGAAACTTAGACCTTAATGACTCTTCCTCTCTGATTTGAAGTGATATGATTTCTTTTTGTAGATTTTGAATGTCTTCTTCGAGACTAGGTTTGCTTATGCGCGCGATTAAGGCGTCAATAACTTTGAGTGCGGCGTCAAGTACGTCATTTGCTTTCTGCTCATAACGTCTTATTTCATTCTGGAAAGCTGTAACTAGCTCTTTTTCTGTTTCGTCGAGATCTTTCGAATGTTCGTCAGGTCGATTGTTATATCCAGAGCGGCGCCCCGCCTCTTTTATGTCATTGATAGTCCGATACTTCGTTTTTTTCGTGATATCTTCCGCACTACCGTCTTCGCTTAAAGCTTCAATATCCAAGCCCGGAATCGATACTTTGAGTGACGCGCGCGCCATGGAAATAAACTCCTCAGTGTTTCATACAATTTCATAACGAGTAGATAAAGCAAGAAGGATTTTAGGTCAACTAACTGAAAGATTTCACGCTGCTAGCGGAAGTTGTATTTCACGATGTGGCGAGGGTATTGGCGGGGACCATCTCAGGTGGTTGCGACTGGCTGGCATCGAATGGTAGTTGTGTTGACTTCATTGAGTTTCATTAGGTTGCAGTTAGCGAGTGGAGGGCGCGAGGCGACTGGACTCAATTGTCTGTCCGCGTCAGGCAGTATTTTACGCTTTTTTTACGCAGTCCCGCCAACGTGGTGTCCGGGAAGAATGCTTGCACGGGCGCGGTCCGGGCCGTGCGGCCTCATGCCGTGCGCCTTGACCGCTTTTGCGCCGTTTCGCGCGCACGGCGCAGACGCCAGCCGGAAACCACGGGTCATGGGCGATGTCCACGTCTCATCCGCATACCGGCGGAACGCCGGGGGCCGCCGCGGCCGGGCGACGCGGGGCGTGGTATGCCCGGGCGGCGGCCGAGGACTTCCCGTTCACCCTGCGTGAACTGCGCAATCATCTCGACAGGCTCGGTTACCGCGCGCAGGCGGGTAAGGTCGGCGGCGAGGATGTGCGCGAGATGCAGGCGCGCGTCGCGGCCTTTCGCGATTCGCTGGAACACCGCGCCCGGCGATCTTCGACGCTTGATCCGCATGAGCGGGACGACGATCACACTGCGCGCACGCGCTATTACGAACATCGGATTCAGTCCGCGCTGGCGGACATGGCCGCCCAGCTTGGCGACCAGAGCTGGCCGGACAACACCCCGCCAGGGCTGGACGTGACGAGCCGCGCCTGGCTCGACCAGCGCTTCGCCGCGCTGCGGGGCCAGCTCGAAGACGTCCTGACGCAGCAGACCCCCTCCGCAAGCGCCAACGCTGCGCTGGAAGACGCCCGCGCGCGGCTGGGCGCGATGGAGCGCAAGCTGGCTGACTCGGTCGCGCATCAGCAGCAGGCCAGCGACCAGATTCTCAGGCTGGTCGACGCGCGCATCCGCGAGGCGATCGCGCCGGATGACGGCCCACGCCTGGAGACGCTGGACCGGCGCCTGCAATCGCTGCAGCAAGGCTTCGAGCGGGCGATGGGCGAGCTGGAAGCGATGAAGACGGGCACCCAGCGCCTCGCCATCCGCGCCAGCGCCACCGTTGCGCGCCAGACCGCGCGCGCCACCGCCCAACACGTTGCCAAGGCCGTGCGGGAGGCCGCGCCCGAGCGTCGGTTTGCGCGGCTGGAGGAGGGACTGACCGATTGCATGGACGAAACGCGCACGCTGCGCCACGAGGCCGGCGTGATCCAGCAGACGCTTGAGGATGGGCTGGAGGATTTGCGCGGACGGATCAACGAGTTGACGCTGGTCACGCGCAAGGCGTTGACGCCGCAAACGGCCGCTGCGGGCGAGGCGGCCTACGCCCCTGCCGCACCGACGCCGCCGGCCGCCTATGGCAGCCCGGCGAACACGCGTCCGGTCCAGTTCAGCCGGCCGCGCCAGACCGCAGGAAGCGCGCAGAGCGGCCCGGCGCGCTCGGGCAGCAGCCTGATCTCGCGGCTTGGGCTTGCGGTGGTCGTGGTGCTCCTGATCGTAGCAAGCTTCGCGATGCTCTATGCGCAGCTTTCAGGCCACGGCTGGCAGCTGCCGGCGATCACGGAGCAGAGCGCGCCCACCTCGACCTCGAAGGCGGACAAACGCGAGCCGGCCACGCCGGTGCGCAATGAAGACGACGGGCGCGTGATCCTGCCCGGCATTATCCTCACAGGCGACCTGGCCCGCCAGGTGTGAGCCCTTCGCGCATCAGGAGGCGGCGCAGCGGGCCAACGGTGTTCACCACATAAAGCCCCGCGCCGCGCGCAAGCTGAAACGGCAGGAAGCCGGAATAGAGCGTGCGGTTGAGCAGGTCGGCGGCCAGAGTGCGCGTCGTCACGTCGCCGCGCCGGGCCAGATTATACGCGCGCATGACCGCTTCGCCGCCGGGGTCGCCGCCCGTCTCTCTGACCGCGCGCGTCAGGGCCACCACATCGCGATAACCGAGGTTCAGCCCCTGCGCGCCGATCGGCGGGACCACATGCGCCGCCTCGCCCACCAGCGCGATGCGGTTCCTGGCGAAATCACGCGCCTGCAAGCCGGAGAGCGGGAAAGTGCCGCGCGGGCCGACCTCGATGACCCGCCCCAGCGCGTAGTGCAGCGATCGCTCCAGTTCCCGCGCGAAAGCCGCCTCATCAAGCGCGCGCAGCCGCTCGGCCTCCTCCGGCCGCTCGACCCAGACGAGGCTCGACCAGCCATCCGGCAGCGGCACGGCGGTGAGCGGCCCGCTGGCGGTGTGCAGCTCGATGCAGGTGTCTTCGTGCGGGCGCGTATGCCGGAAGTTGCAGGCGATGGCGGTTTGCGGATAGTCCCAGGTCTGCGCCTTGATGCCTGCGGCGCGGCGGCAGAGCGATTTGCGGCCATCCGCGCCGACGGCCAGCCGCGCGCTAACGCTGCCCCCTTCGCTCAGCGTGACGCGCACGCCGTCCGCGCCCGGTACAACCTCTGTGACGGCCTGAGTGGGCTGGAAGCTAACGCTCTCGCGCGCGGCAATCGCGCTGTGCAGCGCCAGCACCAGCGCCTGGTTCGGGATGTTGTAGCCGAACGGTCCATCGCCCAGTTCATCAGCATGAAAGGCCGCATCCGGCGCGCGAAACAGCCGCCCGGTATCGTCGATTAGCCGCAGCGTGTTGAGCGGCGCGGCTTGCGCGCGGCAGTCTTCCCACACGCCCAGGTCGTCCAGCAGTTCGATCGAGGGCTGAAGCAGCGCGGTCGTGCGCGTGTCTGTCGGCGCGAAAGGCTGGCCCACGCAGATGACCTCATAGCCCGCATGCGCAAGCGACAGCGCCGCCGCCAGCCCGGCCGGGCCTGCGCCGACGACGGCGATCTCCGTATTGGTCTTGGCTGGATTGGTTTCGCTCATCGCCTCCTCCTGGGCCAGACGTAGCGCAGGAGCGCCGGCCGGCCAGATGACATTTCGCCGCCGCTACCCGAGCACGAAAAACACCGCGCCGATGAATCCGCCGAGGATGATCGTGAGCAGAACCAGGCCGGTCCAGGCCAGGCTGCCGGCCGCATCGCGCGGCGGCGCCGGGTCGGAAGTCTCCTCTGGTTCCGGCGCGGGATCACCCGGCCCAGAGGGCTCCTCGACGGGTTCGGGTTCAGGCTCCGGCTCAGCGGGCTGCGCGCCTCCGCCACGCTGCGCGGCCCGCGCCTTCGCCGCTCGCATCGCGCGCTTGCGGCTGTCCTTTCGAACTTGCCGGTGCTTGTCCCACATAGGCGCGGTCCTCGGCGTTCGGCGCGCGGCGTCCCCTGATCAGTCCCATCCGGCGAACGGGCTCGGCTCGCGCACTGTCCGCCGCCGCATCCCGAAGCCGAAGATGCTGCCGAGCAGCCCCGCGACGACACCGACGACGATTCGCGCCACAACCAGATAGCCAATGAACACCAGCTTGTCGCCGCCGAGCAGGATATCCACCCAGACGAGATATTCGTCCGAAAGGCCGGACGCCGCGAAATGCTCGGGAATCTGTCGCGCGATGCTGAGCAGTTCGCGCATGAGCGTAGGCTGCTGGATGGCCGTTGCGGCAAACGCGAACGCGCCCAGCAGGATGGTCAGGATGAACTTCAGCGATGCCGAAAAGGTGCCCATGCGCCCACTCCGAGATGGCCGTGCGCGGGCTTGCGCGCGCTCGCCACGCCCTCTGGTACATCAGGTTGATTTACGAAATGACGTTTTGCGCTGCAACAATCTGCGCTACACTTTTGGATGTCATGCGGCCACGGCCGTATGAGAGGCTACCATACACAAATGGCGGGTGCGCAGCGACAAAACGGCGGCGCATCGATAAACGGGGAGGGAAGAATGCCTGTTACACTGGAGGCTCTGGTCATCCTTGTGCTGGTCGGCCTGGTTGCCGGTTTTCTGGCCGGTCTGGTCGTCAAGGGCGGCGGCTTCGGGTTCGTCGGCAATGTCATCATCGGCATCATCGGCGCGTTTGTTGGCAGTTATGTTTTTGGATTTCTCGGCATTTCGATCGCGCCGGGTCTGGTGGGAATGATCATCACCGCAGCAATCGGCGCGATTCTGGTATTGTTCGTGATTAGTCTGCTGCGAAGATAGAATTACGCGCGCCGGCGGGGCCGTCGGCGCGCATCCGCGACTGGCAAGCATCATCGAGGCCCGAGCATGACCCAGCCCACCGACGCCGATAAGCCCCGCGAGCGCGACAAGCCCTGGATTTTCCGCACCTATGCCGGTCATTCGACGGCCGCGGCGTCCAACGCGCTGTTCCGCAGCAACCTGGCCAAGGGGCAGACCGGGCTTTCGGTGGCGTTCGATCTGCCAACGCAGACGGGCTACGACTCGGACCATCCGCTCGCGAAGGGCGAGGTTGGCAAGGTCGGCGTGCCGATCAGCCATCTGGGCGACATGCGCACGCTGTTCGACGGCATCCCGCTCGACCAGATGAATACCTCGATGACGATCAACGCCACCGCGCCGTGGCTGCTGGCGCTTTATGTGGCGCTGGCCGACGAGCAGGGCGCCGGCCGCGAAAAGCTTACCGGCACGGTTCAGAACGACATCATCAAGGAATATCTCTCGCGCGGCACCTATGTCTTCCCGCCGGAGCCGTCGCTGCGGCTCATCAAGGACGTGATCGTCCATGCCTGGCGCGAGGTTCCCAAGTGGAACCCGACCAACACCTGCTCCTATCACCTGCAGGAAGCCGGCGCGACGCCGATGCAGGAGCTGGCCTATGCGCTGGCGATCGCGACCGCCGTACTCGACACGGTGCGCGCTTCCGGCGAGGTGAGCGAGGCCGAATTCCCCGAGGTCGTCGGGCGCATGTCGTTCTTCGTGAACGCGGGCACGCGCTTCATCACGGAAATGTCGAAGATGCGCGCCTTCGTCGATCTGTGGGACGAGATCTGCCGCGAACGCTACGGCGTCGAGGACCCGAAGAAGCGGCGCTTCCGCTACGGCGTGCAGGTCAACAGCCTCGGCCTGACCGAGCAGCAGCCGGAAAACAACCCTTACCGGATGCTGCTGTCGATGTTGGCGGTCACGCTGTCGAAGCGCGCCCGCGCCCGCGCGATCCAGCTTCCGGCATGGAACGAGGCGCTCGGCCTGCCGCGCCCGTGGGACCAGCAATGGTCGCTGCGCCTGCAACAGGTGCTGGCCTACGAGACCGACCTGCTGGAGTTTGGCGACATCTTCGACGGCTCGCACGAGATCGAGCGCACGGTCGAGGCGCTGAAGGACGAGGCGCGCGCCGAGCTTGCGCATATCGACGAACTGGGCGGGGCGGTCGCGGCGATCCAGTACATGAAGCAGAAGCTGGTGGAGTCGCATTCCGAGCGTGTGCGCCGGATCGAGAGCGGCGAGCTGACGATCGTCGGCGTCAATGCCTTCACCGAAAGCGAGCCGTCGCCGCTGTCGGCGGGCACGGACAATATCCTGATGGTATCCGAAGCGGTCGAGCGTGAGCAGATCGAGCGGCTGAACGCCTGGCGCGGGGCGCGCGACGGCGCGGCCATTGACGCGGCGCTGGCCGAGCTGCGGGCCGCAGCGCAAGAAGGGCGCAACATCATGCCGCCGTCGATTGCCTGTGCGAAGGCGGGCGTGACCACCGGCGAATGGGGTGGGCTCCTGCGCGAAGTGTTCGGTGAGTATCGCGCGCCCACCGGCGTGGGCGCGGCGTCGATGCCGCCGCGCGGCAATATCGCCGAGGTGCGCGCGCAAGTTGAGGCGGTGTCGCAGCGGCTGGGCCGGCGGCTCAAACTGCTGGTCGGAAAGCCGGGGCTGGACG
>CAYYSM010000090.1:0-8362 GCA_964474225.1 uncultured Hyphomicrobiaceae bacterium | reverse complement strand
TGCCGAACGCCTCCACCTCCTGCGGGCGCTGCGAGGAAGTGTGCCCTGTCCAGCTTCCGCTGCCGAAGATGATGCGCCACTGGCGCGAGCGCGAATACGATCAGGGCGGCACGAGCTTTTTCGCGCGCATGGCACTGAAATCCTGGGCGTTCTTCGCGCGGCGCCCGCGGCTTTATCACGTCTTCGCCGGCCCGGCGATCGCGGTGCTGGCGCGGCTCGGCGGCAAGCGCGGGCGGCTTTCAAAGCTGCCCTTGGCAGGCGGCTGGACGGCGCATCGCGATTTGCCCGCGCCTTCCGGCCAGACCTTCCAGGCGCGCTGGCGGGCGCATCAGCGCGAACAGCGCAAGCGCCGGGTGCGGGGGCGCTGATGGCCGAAGAGACCCGCGAACATATCTTCAGCGCGATCCGCAAGGCGCTCAACGTGCGCGGCGACGAAGCCGGCCGGCGCGGGCGCGTGCGCGCGCGGCTGGAGCAGCCGGAGGCTGGCCCCATCCCGCAGCGGACGCGCGGCGACGCCGATGAGCTGCTTGGGCGCTTCATCGCAATGCTGGAGAAGCAGAACGCGGAGGTGAAGGAGCTGGGCGCGCCCTCGGAGCTGCCCGAAGCCGTGTCCGCTGAACTCATGCATCGCAACCTGCCGCAGCGCGTGCGTACCGGCGCGGATGACATGTTTGCCGAGATCGCCTGGGACGGCACGCTCGAACGCCTGACCGGCCCGGCGCAGCCGGAGGATAGCGCCAGCCTTAGCCGCGCGCTCGCCGGTGCGGCGGAAACCGGCACGCTGTTCCTCGCCTCGGGGGCCGACAACCCGTCTACGCTCAACTTTCTGCCCGAGCTGCACATGATCGCCATCCGGCGAGAGGATATCGTCGGCTCTTATGAGAAGGCCTGGAGCCGCTTCCGCGCCCAGTATGGCCGCCGCCGGCTGCCGCGCACGGTGAACATGATCTCCGCGCCCTCGCGCACCGCCGATATCGAGCAGACGCTCATCAAGGGCGCGCACGGCCCGAAACATTTGACCGTCTTTATCATCGGCTGATCCCTGAGCGACCGTTTTTGGCGCATCTTTGTTTGCGCGGGCGCGCGCGGGGTGCTACCAATCGCGCTTATCTTTTGCTCCGGCTCAATAATTGGCAGTGTTCGTCCCATGCATGACAAGGTTTCACCGGCTTTGAAATCTGCGCCGCCCGCCACGAAGGGCACGCCCGAGATGCCGGCGTCGGGCTTTCCCGCCACGCGGATGCGCCGCACCCGGCAGGCCGACTGGTCGCGCCGGCTGGTGCGCGAAAATGTGCTCACGGCGGCGGACCTGATCTGGCCGCTCTTTGTCATCGACGGGGAGAACCAGGTCGACCCCGTGCCCTCCATGCCGGGCGTGGCGCGGCGGAGCATCGACGAGACCGTGCGCATGGTCGAAAGCGCCGCCGAACTGGGCATTCCGGCTGTCGCGCTGTTCCCCAACACGGATTCGGCCCTGCGCGATGACGCCGCGAGCGAGGCGGTGAACCCGGAAAACCTCGTCTGCCGCGCGGTGCGCGCCATCAAGCAGGTGGTGCCGGAGATGGGCGTGATCTGCGACGTCGCGCTCGACCCCTACACCAGCCACGGGCATGACGGCATCATGCGCGGCGCGGAGATCGTCAACGACCTCACCATCGAAACACTGATCCAACAGGCGCTGGTGCAGGCAGAGGCAGGCTGCGACGTGATTGCGCCGTCCGACATGATGGACGGGCGCATCGGCGCGATCCGTCAGGCGTTGGAGGATGCCGGCCTCACACATGCGATGATCATGTCCTATGCGGCGAAATACGCCTCGGCCTTCTACGGGCCGTTCCGCGACGCTGTGGGTTCCTCCGGCACGCTCAAGGGCGACAAGCGCACCTATCAGATGGACCCGGCCAACACCGACGAGGCGCTGCGCGAAGTTGAACTCGACATCGCCGAGGGCGCGGACATGGTCATGGTCAAGCCGGGGATGCCCTATCTCGACATCGTCCGGCGCGTGCATGAGAGCTTCGGCGTGCCGACCTTCGCCTATCAGGTGTCGGGCGAATACGCGATGATGATGGCTGCCGCCGAGAACGGCTGGCTCGACAAGGATCGCGTGATGCTCGAAAGCCTTCTGGCCTTCAAGCGCGCCGGGGCGAGCGGCATCCTGACCTACTTTGCTTACGACGTCGCCACCACGCTGCGCGACTCGGACGGCGTCGCCTGACGCACGCCCACAAACCGCCGGGAGAAGCGGCCATGGCAGAAGCGGCAACAGCTCAGGATATCGCCGTCACGGTCGCGGATATTCGCGCGGCCCGCGAAGTCTTGCAGGGCAACGTGCTGCGCACGCCGATGATCGCCGCGCCTCGGCTTTCGGACCGTTGCGGCGCGGATATTTTCATCAAGTACGAGAACCTGCAGGCGACCGGCTCGTTCAAGGACCGCGGCGCGCTGGTGAAGATGATGTCGCTCAGCGACGAGCAGCGCGTGAAGGGCGTCATCACCATGTCGGCGGGCAATCACGCGCAGGCGGTGGCCTTCCACGCGCGCCGGCTCGGCATTCCGGCGACGATCATCATGCCGGAGGGCACGCCCTTCGTGAAGGTCGGCAATACCGAGGCGCTGGGCGCGCGGGTCATCCTCGCCGGCGAGACGCTGAACGATGCGCGCGAGGAGACCGAGCGCCTCGCCGCGAACGAGGGGCTGACGCTGATCCACCCTTACGATGATCCGCTCATCATCTCCGGGCAGGGCACGGTCGGGCTGGAAATCCTGGAGGATCAGCCGGATCTGGACTGCGTGGTCATTCCCATCGGCGGCGGCGGGCTGATTTCCGGTACGGCGATCGCGCTCAAGGACGCGCGCCCGGATATCGAGATCATCGGCGCAGAGGTGGAGACCTTTCCCTCAATGTACTGCGCGCTGCGCGGCGAAGAACCGAAATTCGGCGGGCCGACGCTCGCGGAAGGCATCGCGGTGAAGGTGCCCGGTGAACATACCAAGCCGATCGTCGAGCGGCTGGTCTCCGACATCCTGCTCGTCTCGGAAGAGTCGATCGAACATGCGATCTGCGCTTACGCCTCCGACCAGAAGACGATGGCCGAAGGCGCAGGCGCTGCCGGCCTTGCCGCCGTGATGAGCGCGCCAGAGCGCTTCAAGGGCCGAAAGGTCGGGCTTGTGCTGTGCGGCGGCAACATCGACCCGCGTACGATCGCCTCGATCATAGTGCGCGGGCTGGAGCGCGACGGCAAGATACTCTCGGTTCGCATCACCATTCCCGACCAGCCCGGCGTGCTCGCGGAGATCACGGCCTGCTTCGGGCGGAACAAGGCGAACATCCTTGAGGTCACGCACCGGCGCATGTTCCTCAACGTGCCGGTCAAGGGTGCGATCCTCGACATCTGCGCCGAGACCAAGCACCGCGCGCATGCCGAAAAGCTGATGGCGCAGATCGAGGAGCTTGGCTACAAAGTCGAGCGGTTGGGCGATTCGACCGGCTGGGAATTCGGCAACTATTGAGCCGGCGCCGTCCGCCGGCGGCTCCTGATCCACGCCGCGCATGGCAGCACCACCGCCAGGGCGATCGCCAGCGAGATCGCGACCCATTTCGCCTGCGTCAGCGTTGAGGCGACGGCGACCTGCGTCTGCCCCGGCGCGGCCGTGACCAGCATGTGGGCGACCAGCGCGTTTTCCCCCAGATCGAACAGTAGCATGAGCAGCGGCGCGGCGATCAGGGCGCGGCGCGCGACCGGCGGGATGGGCAGGGCGAAGCGTGCACCCGGCCGAGTCACCCGCAGGATGATGAGAATGATCGCCACCGCCTCGACGAGCGCGAGCGCCGTGTCGGCCGTTACGTGCCGGGTGAGATAGAACCAGCGCCCTTCCGCGCCCAGCGCAGCCAGGTACGCGACCGCCTCGGCTTGACCATAGCCGCCGACGCGCATGTCGAAGATCGGCGCGTTGGCGATCCCGGTCAGGGCCGGGATGGTGACGGCCAGCTCATAGACGTCGAGCAGCGCCACCAGGGCAAGCGCCCCCGCGATGTGCCACCAGCGAATGCGCGCGTCCGTTCCCATACGCCCTCTAATTGATGATGCCGCCGCTGAGCGTCATGATCGCGGGCACGCGCGGTGCGGGCAGCGGCGGGAAGCCCGGCGGGGTCTGCTTGCGCTCCGGCGCGAGGTCGATCTGCTCCTCAGGCCCGCATTGCGCCGCCTGCAGCGCCGCGATGGTCCGCTGGGTGAACGGCTTGCCAGGGTTGGGCACGCGCACGGTGATCGTCCCCTGCATCTCCGGGCTGATGACGATGATCTGTTCCTCGCCGCGTGCGGTGATTTCCGCGCTCGCTTCGGTGGCGAGCCGCGCGCGCGGGACCAGCAGCATGCGGATGCGATCGCGTTGAATATCAGCGCCGCTGATGACGTAGAAGTTTTCGCCGTGGCGCGTGTGGATCGCTGCGCTCCAGACAGGGCCGGAGATTTTGGATTCGAACACGACATTGCCGTCGCTCAGGTCGAAGCGGCAAAAGGCGTAGCCTATATCGGGCGCGGCCACCGGTAGCGGGATCACCTCGGGCGCGCCGGGCGGCATGACGTAGAGTTGGTTCAGGTCGGTGATTTGCCCGAGCCGCCCCCACGCATCCTGCCGGGCGAGATAGGGCGCGCCCAGCACCGCCGCGATGTGGATGACGCCGGCGGCGACCAGGCCGGAAGCTATGGTGAACCACGAAATCTTCATGCGCAGTCCACCCGTTCGATGCTCGGCAGAATCTCGACCGGCATTTCGCCGCCGGCAATATCCGCCGTCTCGAAAGGCCGGAAGACGCGGAACACCAGCATCAGGTTGTGGTCCTCACCCGTCGGCAGCCAGTAGCCCGCCCGCGGCGTCGGGGCAAGGGCGATCCGCGCCGCGCCGTCGCCGCCGGGCAGCACCGTCTTGCTGGAAAAGGCGTGCCGGTCCGCCGCGTTGTCGATCAGCCGGCCTTCGCCGTCATACAGCGCGACGCTCCACCACAGCGCCGGCACCTCGGGCACGCGCACGCGATAATGGCACTCCGAGACCAGCGGCGCGCCCTCGGCGTCGGCGCGGGCGACGAATTCCATCGCCGTGGTGGCGACAATGGGCAGCCGCCCGGAGCGGGCCACGCGCGCTTTCGTGTAGGGATCAGCGTTGGGGTCGCCGGCGGCGTACCACGCGGTCCAGGGGCCGTGCCGCAGCGTGGTCAGCGCCGAGCCCTGATCGACCATGTGCCAGGCCGTGCCGAGGCCGATGACCAGCGCGATGACGGTGAACACGACGAAGTTGAGGATCAGGTTCACGGTGCTTGCGTCTTTGTCATTCCAGAGGCCGCGTCCGCGCTTCTAGAGTCGCGCCTCTCGCTTGGGCGTTTCCGCGTCCTCTTCCGCTTCGGCTTCGCGGTCTGGCGTCGTGCCGACGGCCTCGTCGAACATCTCGATCAGGTTCTCCAGCATGGCGCGCGTCGCCTCGGGCATGCTGCGCGTGCCGCGCTCGTTGCGCCCGAGCGTCGGGTCCTCGGCCTCCAGCTGGGCCATGCGCTGGCGCGTCTCGATCTGCACCGGATGCGGATCAAGGCCGGGGATCGTCGGGATGTCGTAGTTGGCGTGCGCCTTCTCCATGTACGCCTTCCAGGTCATCGCGGGCAGGTTGCCGCCCGTGACGCGGCCCATCGGACGATAGCTGTCATTGCCGAACCATACGCCGGTCACGTATTTGCCGGTAAAGCCCATGAACCAGGCGTCGCGATAGCTGGAGCTGGTGCCGGTCTTGCCGGCGACATGCGTGAAATCGAGGCGCGCGCGACCGCCGGTGCCGGCCGTCACGACGCTGGCCAGCATCCTGTTGAGCTGCTCGACCTTTTCGCGCTCGAAAATCTGTTGCGGCTCCGGCTCGTCGCGCTCGCGGTCATAGACCAGTTCGCCCGTCTCGGTGCGGATTTCAGTGATGGCGTAGGGGCGTACGCGTTTGCCGCCATTGGCGAAATGCGCATAGCCCGCCGTGTGGCTCAGCGGCGTAATGCCCACGTCGCCCAGCGCCATCGAGCAACTCGCGCGCGGTCCGGTAATGCCCATCTTCTTGATGTCTTCCAGCACTTTCTCGCGGCCAACCTGAAGCGAGAGCTTGACGGCGATCGTGTTCACGGACTTGGCCAGCGCGCGCTCCATGCTCATTGCGCCGCTGTAGCCGCCGGAATAGTTCTTCGGCGACCAGCGGCCGCAATAAACCGGGCTGTCGACCACGCGCGAGCGCGGCGTGTAGCCGTGCTGCAGCGCGGTCAGGTAGACGTAAGCCTTAAACGACGAGCCCGGCTGACGCAGGGCGGCGGTGGCGCGGTTGAACTGGCTCTCGCCATAGTCTCGCCCGCCGACCAGCGCGCGCACGGCGCCGTCCGTCTCCATTGAGACAAGCGCCGCCTGCCGCGCCCGGCGGGACCGGCCGTAGCGATCGAGTGTGTTGGTGACAGCCTCGTCCGCGTAGTTCTGCAGCTCAAGGTCGATCGTGGTGCGGGCAACCAGGACATACTCATCCTTGCCCCGCATCAGCCGCTGAACCTCCTCGAACGCGTAATCGAGGAAGTAATCGGGGCTGGAGTGATCCGTGCGGTCGACAACCTGCGCCGGGTTCAGACGCGCGCCATGGACCTGCCCCTCGGTCATGAAGCCGGCATCGACCATATTCGACAGCACGGTGTTGGCACGCTGAAGCGAAGCGGCGCGATTGTTGTGCGGCGCAAATCTGGACGGCGCCTTGAAAAGCCCGGCGAGAACGGCCGCTTCGGCCAGGTTGATCTCGCGGTCACACAGCGCGGCCTTGTCGCTGCCGGGCGTGATGGCGGTCGCCTGGACCGATGCCAGATCGATCTCGCCGCCGAGGTAGCGCGCCAGGTCGCAGAAGTGTGTGGCCTGCTCGACGATCGGCCCGCCGCTCTGGCGGATGTCCCACCACTCCCTCTTGGCGATGTTGCTGTAGGCGCAGTTGTAGCGCGCGGTGACGGCGCGGAGCCCGCCCGGCGTCTGGTCGAGCAGTTCGCGCATACGCGCCACCGCGCGGCTGTAGCGGAACATGTAGCCGACGGACACGATCAGCCCCCGCCGCGCGGCCTCGGCCATCGCTTCGGCGACCGGCGTCAGTTCTTCCGGCGGCCAGGCCGCGAGGGGCTTCTCGAGGAAGCAGTGCACGCCCGCGCGGACGCAGGCCATTTCCGCATCCTGCGGCGGCTCGGCGCGGGCATGCGCGTTGGGCGGCAGACCGATGAACACGGCATCGAGCGCCGCTTCACCAAGCATCTCATGGAAATCGGCGAAGACACGGGCGTCGGCGTACATACCTGGCTCCGCGCCGCCCCGCCGCGCTTCGAGGGCACGGTTGGCCCGCTCGATATCCGGATCAGCGATCGCCGCGACCTTCAACCCACCGATTCTCTCCAGTCGCGATGCATGATCCCACGGCCCTTCCGCCCCGCCGAAGTTCACGCCGCCGGCGCCGATGAACCCGATGCGAAGCTGTGGATCCGATGACATGGCCGGACTCCTCGATGCGTTGGCTCGTCACCGGCCCCATCATAGTGCCGTTCCGGTTGCGGGCGAGCGATCGATGAACCATCCGGGCCGCCCCGGCCCTACAATTGCCCAACCGCTTCGCGAGGAGCATGAGCCATGCGGATCCTTGTCACAGGTGCGACCGGTTACGTCGGCGGGCGGCTGACGCCGCGCCTCGTGACGGCGGGGCATGATGTCACCGTACTGGTGCGCGACAGAGGGCGTATTCGCGGACGCACCGCGGCCGAGGGGGTGTCGATCATCGAGGGCGATCTGCTCGACCCGCCCACGCTCGCGGGCAAGCTGCAGGGCTTCGACGCGGCGTTCTATCTCGTGCACTCGATGCTCGGCGGGCATGATTTCCACGACCGCGATCTCAAGGCGGCCGACCACTTCATCGAGGCGGCGAGCGACTGCGGGCACGCAATTTACCTTGGCGGACTGATGCCCAAGGGCGGGGAGGCGTCACTGCATCTGCGCAGCCGCGCGGCGACGGGGCAGCGGCTGCGTGAAGGCTTCAGCGTCCGGTTCACGGAGTTCCGCGCCGGGCCGATCATCGGCTCGGGCTCGGCCAGTTTCGAGATGGTGCGGTACCTGACTGAGCGCCTGCCGATCATGGTCACGCCGCGCTGGGTGCGCAACGAGGTGCAGCCGATCGCGATCCGCGACGTGCTGGCGTACATGGTCGCCGCGCTGGAAACCGGGCCGAGCGACATCATCGAGATCGGTGCGGATCGCATGACGTTTGCCGAGATGATGCGGCGAGATGACGGTCACGGACTGCGAGCTCAACGGCAAGATCTCCTCGGCCG